>DASYKO010000474.1:0-2688 GCA_035995285.1 Hyphomonadaceae bacterium
TGCCCAAGCAATTCCCCAAGGCCTCGAACCAGGCCAAGGAAACAGCGCAGTCCGAACGCGAACGCGCCGGCTGCAAATAGCCTCAGCGGACAAGTAGATGATGCGCTTCGGCACGCTGAAAACAGTCCTCAGCGCGGCGGCTCTCGCCGCGGCGATGGCCGCATCAATGACGGCCTCCGCCCAGGCGCCGGCCCAGCCTTCGGCCGAGCGCGTGCGCGGCGGCATGTTCGACGCCTCTGATCCTCCGGCCATTGCCCGCTTCATGGAGAAGACCGGCTATCGCGTGACGCTGGGGGCCGATGTCCGCGGCGATCCCGTGATCTCGGGCCGGATCTCCCGCACCGATTACGTCCTGCAGTTCTACGAGTGCGAGAACGGCGCTTTCTGCAATTCGGTCCAGTTCCTCGCCCAGGCGGCGACGCCGGCCGCCCTCACGCTGGAACAGGTGAACGCCTTCAACGCCCGCTGGCGCTATGTCCGCGCCTCGATCGTCGAGGGGCAGGTGAAGCTGCAGATGGACGTGAACCTCGATGCCGGCGTCACCGCAGACAATTTCGAGGACACGCTCGACATCTGGAAACAGCTCATCGCAATCTACGAGAGTGACATCCTCGGCCTCAAAGACCGCTGAGCTCGTCCGCCAGGTTGGGGCGGCGCTGGAAATCCTTGCCCCCAATATCCCTGGACCTGAAGAGAAGGCGCTGGGCCTCGCCATCTCGGGCGGCTCGGATTCAACCGCCCTGCTTGTCCTTGCCGCCGAATGGTGCGCCGCGAACGGTATCCGGGCCGAGGCCGTCACCGTCGATCACGGCCTGCGGGCCGCCGCGCGCGAGGAAGCCGAGACCGTCGCGCGGCTGTGCCGGGATCTGCGCGTCCCCCATACCATCCTCACCTGGGACAGATCCGCAGACAGGTCCGGCGCAGTAGCGCAGGCCGAGGCGCGGGATGCGCGCCATGCCCTGATGGCGGATTGGGCAGCGCAACGTGGGCTAGGCGTGCTTGCCCTGGGTCATACGCGCGACGACCGCATCGAGACTTTCCTGATGCGCGTGCGGGCCGGATCGGGCTGGCGGGGCCTCGCCGGTCCCATGCCCTCGGCCGCCTCTCCCGCCTGGCCTTCAGGACGGGGCCTGCGCCTGATCCGCCCGCTGCTGGCCTTCGGGCGGGAGGAATTGAGAGAGATGTTGCGCGAGCGGAATCTTGGCTGGGCGGAGGACCCCTCCAACCTCGCCACGCGTTTCGAGCGTGTAAGGATGCGCACGCTGGCCGGCCAGATGGCCGGTCAGACGCTCGACAAGACGCTGCGCGTGATGGACGGGCTTGCCCTGATGCGCTCCGCCGTGCTGGCGGAGGCGCGGGCAGCCCTCGCTCGTACGGAAATTGCCGAGGATACAGCCAGGATCGACATCGATCTGCTGAGGGCGCTTGGCCCGGAAGCGCGGCTGAGGCTGGTCGAAGCGCTTGTCATGGCGGCCGGGGGGGCTTCCACCCCGCCGCGGGGCGACGCCCTGAAGCGGGCGGTCGAGCGGCTTTGCGGCGCCTCCACCACCCTCACCGGCCTGACCCTCGGCGGCGCCTGGCTCAGGCGAGACCAGCTGGCCCTGGGCGTCTGCCTGGCGCCGGCCCGGAGGGGTGAAACCGCGGGGACAAGCCCTATCTGGGACAGGGCGGCTGGGCTGCTGTCGGACCCCAGGGTGGAGGCTTTGAGCGTCCGGGGCGACTCCCATGGGCCAGACCCGGCCTTTCCGGGCGAAAAAGACGCAGGAAAGTGACAGCCGCTTAACTGTTCAGCACTCGTTTTCGGCGAATATCGCCCTTATCTTGCTGGGTCGTAGCCCCAACTAAAAGGCCGCACGAATGAACATGCGCAATCTGGCGCTTATCGGCGTCGTTCTGTTTCTCCTGATTGCGCTTGTGACGGTGATGACCACGTCCTCGACGGGTAAGCGCACCGACACGATCACCTATTCCGAATTCATGCGCCAGGTGGACAACGGCTCCATCAAGGCCGCCACGATCGATGGCACCAAGGTGACCGCCAAGCTCGGCGACCGGAGCGTTCAGGCCAACATCTGGCAGATGGACCTCACCCTCGCCAGCGACCTGAACAAGAAGGGCGTCAACCTCGACATCAAGAATTCGGATTCGGGCGGCAACATCCTCAACTACATCATCTCCGCCCTTCCCCTGCTCTTCATCGTCGGCCTCTGGTTCTTCCTGATGCGCCAGATGCAGGGCGGCGGCGGACGGGCCATGAGCTTCGGCAAGTCCAAGGCGCGCCTTCTGACCGAGCGCCATGGCCGCGTGACCTTCGATGACGTCGCCGGCGTGGACGAAGCCAAGGAAGAGCTGGAAGAGATCGTCGAGTTCCTGAAGGACCCGGCCAAGTTCCAGCGCCTCGGCGGCAAGATTCCCAAAGGCGCCCTGCTGGTCGGCCCTCCGGGCACCGGCAAGACCCTCATCGCGCGCGCTGTCGCGGGTGAGGCCAACGTTCCGTTCTTCACCATCTCGGGCTCCGACTTCGTGGAGATGTTCGTGGGCGTCGGCGCAAGCCGCGTGCGCGACATGTTCGAGCAGGCGAAGAAGAACGCCCCCTGCATCATCTTCATCGATGAGATCGACGCTGTCGGCCGTCATCGTGGCGCCGGTCTCGGCGGCGGCAACGACGAACGCGAACAGACCCTCAAC
>DASYKO010000475.1:0-3465 GCA_035995285.1 Hyphomonadaceae bacterium
CGTCGATAGGCCGGGTGTGGAAGGTCCGCGAGGATCGTAGCTTACCGGTACTAATTGCTCGATAGGCTTGATACACTCTTCAAACCCATGTGTGGCGACGAACATGTCGCTCACTGTTCTCCTTAGATCTCGCAAGATATCTAGGAGAGAACGCAAAAAACTAATGTTCAGACGATTGTTGTTGTAATTGTGGTCGGCTTTGCTGACCTGGTGGTTCTAGCGGGGATTCCCCACCCGATCCCATTCCGAACTCGGTAGTTAAGTTCCCCAGCGCCGATGGTACTGTGTCTTAAGACACGGGAGAGTAGGTCGCTGCCAGGTCTGCCAAGTCGATCACAATGTTCTGCTCTTCAAGAGTAGAAGGCCTCCTTCCTTTCGTGTCCCTTTGGGATGCGGAACGCGGCTCGGCCGGTTGATGTGGCATCGCTCACATGGGCCGGATAGGGCCGCGAAGTCATTTCTGGGGCTGGGCCCAATTCCTGTTTGGAAATGGGCCTGGGTCCGGATACTACGGATCGCTTCGCGTATCGGACGCGGAGTGACTTACGAGGGATCGCACTCTGTTGACGCGGGGTGGAGCAGTCCGGTAGCTCGTCAGGCTCATAACCTGAAGGTCATAGGTTCAAATCCTATCCCCGCACCCACCAAAAGGGGTGCGATCCTTCGAGAACGGCCCCGCGAGCAATCGCGGGGCCGTTTGATTTTGGTCTCAGGTTTGCACCGGCCTCCTCGAGCTAGAGGAACATCCCGCCGGAGAACTCGACGCGTTGGGCATTCATCCAGCCGAGGTCGCCTGACAGCATCGCTGCGATGGCGGGGCCGATGTCGTCGGGCTTGCCGGTGCGGCCGAGGGCCGTGTTGGAAGCGACGAGCTGTTGGATCTGCGGAGTGCTGCGCAGGCGGCCGCCGCCGAAGTCTGTCTCGATCGCGCCGGGTGCGATGACGTTGGCGGTGATGCCGCGCGGGCCCAGCTCCTTCGCCAGATAGCGTGTCAGCACTTCGATCCCGCCCTTCATCGTGGCGTAGGCCGAAGAGCCCGGAACCGAAAAGCGCGTGAGCCCCGTCGACACGTTGAGGATCCGGCCTCCGTCTGCGATCAGCGGCAACAGCGCCTGCGTCAGGAAGAACGGCCCCTTGAGGTGGACGGCGAAGGCTTCATCGAACTGCGCCTCCGTGATCTCCGCAAACGGCCCATAGAGCGCGTTGCCGGCATTGTTCACAAGATAGTCGAACCGCTCTACGCCCCAGGCGGCGAGCTGCGTCTTCACCGCGCCGGCGAAAGCCTGGAACATTGATGATTGCCCTACATCCAGTTCGATCGCGGCAGCGCGCCGGCCGAGCGCCGAGATCTCGGCGACGGCCGCATCTGCTTCGGCCCGGTTCGAGCGGTAGGTGAGGATGATGTCGACGCCGCGCCGCGCGAGGCTGACGGCTGCGTTGCGTCCGAGGCCGCGGCTTCCGCCGGTGATCAGTGCGATTGTCATGTTGGTCTCCTGTCTTGCGTGAAGCAGAGATACGGTGTCCATTGTATTGGATAAACGCGCCGTAATGGAATAGACTGTTCCGACTTATGGACAATGGAATGGGCGATAATGCGTCTTGATGCGCTTCAGATGTTCCAGCGCGTGGCTGAGCTCGAAAGTTTCACACGGGCTGCGGAGTCGCTGGGCGTGCCGAAGGCGACGCTGTCCGTCGCCATCCGCCAGCTGGAGGAAGATGTCGGGACCACGCTGCTTTATCGCACGACGCGGCGCGTGAGCCTCACGCATGATGGCGAGGCCTTCTATGAGCGTTGCCGTGATCTTCTGTCGGATGTGGACGAGGTGGGCGCCATGTTCCAGGCGGCGCCGGGCAGGGAGACAGGGCGCATCCGTGTCGACATGCCGGTGAACCTGGCGGGCTCAATCATCATTCCGCGCCTTCCGGAATTCATGGCCGAACATCCCGGCCTCAGCGTCGAACTCTCGAGCACGGATCGCATGGTGGATGTCGTGCGCGAGGGGTTCGACTGCGTCGTCCGCGTCGGCGTGCGGGCCGACAGCGGGCTTATCGCGCGGCAGCTCGGCGAGATGGCGATGATCAATGTCGCGAGCCCCGCCTATCTCAAGGCGCATGGAACACCGAGAAATCTCGACGACCTGGCGAAGCACCGCATGGTGCACTACGTGACTCAGCTCGGGGCCAAGCCTTTCGGCTTCGAATACCTTGAGGGCGATGCGTACCGCACCCAAGCCGTGGCCGGCACGGTGACGGTCAACAACACGATTGCCTTCCAGGCCTCGGCGCTCGCCGGGCTTGGCATCATCCAGTGCCCGCGCATGGGCGCGGCCGCTGCGATCCGCGACGGCCGCCTGGTCGAGGTGATGAAGCGCTATCGGTCCGAACCCCTGCCGGTGGCGATCGTCTATCCGCAGCGCCGCCATGTCGCGCGCCGCGTGCGCCTGTTCATCGACTGGGTTGCCGCGGTGCTCAAGCCGGAGCTGGAGCGGCAGGCAGAGGGCTGATCCTCAACAACCGCACACATGAGAAGGCCCGGAGATTGCTCTCCGGGCCTTCCCGCGCGTGCCGTATCGGAGTGGCCCGCGCTTGGCAGGTCGGCGCAGCGCCAACCCGCTAGCCGGGCCGTCCGGTCAGGTCTTCGGCTTCTTGGTGACGTCGTCGGCCGGGCCCTTGTCGAGCGCTTTCACCTTGGTGAGGTGATCGTCGACTGCAGGCGCGGTCTTGGCGGCGAAGGCCATGATGGCGGGGTTCTTGCCGTTGTTGGCATAGTCCTTCATCAGGTTGAGCGCGTCTTCGTGAGCCGCGGTCTGCTGGTCGATATACTTGTCGTCGAAGTCCTCGATCTTGGCGTTCTTGAGCTCGTCGAGCTTGGCCATGTGATCATTGTCGAGCGCCGTGGGCGGCGAGACGCTGGCGGCGGTCGCCAGCGGTCCGAGTTCCGCGGTGGTTGCGGTGTGCATGTCCACCATCATCTGCGCGAAGTCCTTCACCGGCTGAACCTTAGAGCGCTCCAGCGCGATCTTGCTGGCTTCGATCTCGAACATGTCGCTGAGGGCGGCTTTCTCGACGAAATTCTTGGTGCCGTCGTCAGGCGCCGTGGCGGCGGCGGTGTCCGGCGTTTCGGCTGCCGGTGTGGTCGTGGCTTCCGAGGCGGGATTCTGCGGCGAGCAGGCGATCAGGCCGAGCGAAAAAGCTGCGGCAGCGAGAAGTTTCAGGCGAAGATGGGCCACGACGTCCTCCAATAACATGAGTAAGGCGGCCGCGATCGGCGCCCGACGAGGAACGCAAGCTGGTCGAGGATGTTCCGCGCGTTGCGGTTTGGTTAGTTCCAGCCCGCGTGTCGGGCGCGTCAGCTTCGAGATAACGCATCACCACGCAGATACCGGCAACCTTGCGCCCTTGATGTCGAAGAATTCGGTCAGGAGGGTCCGCCCGGCGAAATTGCCGGTCTGGCCGGCAGGCTCG
>DASYKO010000476.1:0-23912 GCA_035995285.1 Hyphomonadaceae bacterium
AACCCTGTCGGCCGCGTGTTCGCGGTTTCGCTGCGCAAGCGCTGGTAGCGCCCCTGCAGGCGGGGCCCGCAACCACGCCTCTCCCCTGAGGCCTGCCGGCCCCGTACTGCTGCGAGCTACCATAGGGTCAGCTTGGGCCACTGCCGTCCTTCCCCACTTCGTGGGGTAGGACACCGTGGGTGATTTCAAACATCGGTCGCGATCTCGTATTCAGGCCAGCGTCAGCTGCCTGGGATGCCTCCCGCTTTCCCCTCTCGGGCCGCAGCGGGTCGGTGGCGCTCCATGAGGAGGGCCGGGGACGCAGGATGGCCCTGCGTGGGTTGGGCATCCGCCATTGCTGGCGGCTACCGGTAGATAGAAGAAACGCAGCATCCTGCGTCCCCGCGCATCGTTATCCGGCGGCCTCGGACAAGGAGGTAGATTTCACTCCTCTGCCGTGAGCCTCGCCGCCGGCGTGCAGGTCCTGGATGTTCAGCCAGGATCCCTGGACATGGTCCCTCCCTTGGCCGCACGTTTTGCGGCTTTCGAAAGGGCTGAGAGCGCTCCTATGACCCGCTCCGGGTATAACACTCCCGGGACCTTGCGACCGGCCTCACGCCGGACGGGAGACGAACTCCACGCTCGATACGCATCGCCCCCGCGCCGTGAACAGTGATCGGCTGCCCTCCATGCGGAGGCGATGGGTGCAGTATCCCTCAGGTTTGGAGCATGCTGGGGAGATTATTTTTCTCACCACCAGTATGCGGAGACGAAGGTGTTGTGAGTCAGTGGGTTAGCGTTTTTGGGGCGCGTTCTATCCATACAGATAGAATCCGGTTTGAGCGCGTTGAGGGAGTGAACCGGCGTCCGGGGAGGACGCCCCTCGTGGTTCGATCCTTCGACAGGCTCAGGATAAACCAGGCGCTTGCGCAGCTGCGCAGCGCAAGCTGCTCACCATGAGGGGCTTGGGTTGGGCTACGGCGCCTGGCTGAGGCCTTATTCCGCTGACGAGGCCCGATCCGAATACCAGTCGAGGACTTCGGGATTGGACATCGCTTCGCGGTTGATGATCTTGTCGACCGGGCGGCCCTGGAAGAGGCGCTTGATCGGGAGTTCCTGTTTCTTGCCGGAGAGCGTGCGCGGGATGCCGGGGGCGATAAAGATGTCGTCGGGCACGAAGCGCGGCGAGAGCGAAGAGCGGATCGAGGCGGCGAGCTTTGCGCGCAGGGCGTCATCGAATGCCGCGCCTTCGCGCAGGACGAGGAACATGGCGAGGCGGCTGTCGCCATTGCCCTGCTCCAGCTCGATCACCATGGAGTCCAGCACTTCATCGAGACGCTCGACGGCGGCGTAGATCTCGCTGGTGCCCATGCGCACGCCGTTGCGGTTGATGGTGGCGTCGCTGCGGCCGGAGATCGTGCAGCCGCCATCGGCATGGATGGTGAGCCAGTCGCCGTGGCGCCAGACGCCCGGATAGGTGTCGAAATAGGAGGAGAGATAGCGCTCGTTGTTCTTGTCGCCCCAGAAATAGATCGGCATTGAGGGCAAGGGGCGCGTGCAGACGAGTTCGCCTTCCTCGCCGGTGACGGGCTTGCCTTCATCGTTCCACGCTTCGGTGGCGACACCGAGCTGGCGGCATTGCATGCGGCCGGTGTGGAGCGGGAGTTCGCGGTTGCCGCCGACGAAGCAGGCGGCGATGTCCGTACCGCCGGAGAAGTTGGACCACCAGATGTTGGGCGTGCCGATGGAGGCGAACTGGGCTGTTCCCCAGTCCTGCACGTCCGGCGGCAGGGGCGAGCCGGTGGAGCCGATGAAGCGGATACGCGAGAGGTCTCCGCACTGGGAGAGCTTCACGCCGGCCTTCATGCAGTTGGCGTAGAAGGCGGCGCCTGCGCCGAAGCAGGTGACCTTGTGGCGGGCGGCGAAGCGCCAGAGCGTGGTCCAGTCGGGCTTGTCCTTCGGGCCGTTGGGGGCGCCGTCATAGATGCAGATGGTCGTTCCGCCGAGCAGGCCGGCGAGCTGCGAGTTCCACATGATCCAGCCGGTGGAGGAGTACCAGTGATAGCGCTCGCCCAGCGTGTTGGGATCGTAGCTGGCGCCGACATCGCCGTGCTTGATGGCGGCGAGCGCCGTCATGATGACGCCGCCATGGCTGTGGACCAGCGGCTTGGGCAGGCCGGTGGTGCCGCTTGAATAGACGACCCACAGGGGATGTTCGAACGGGAGCCAGTCCGGCTCGAACGCGTCGATATCGGCGCCGGTGCGGGCGGTAGCATCAGCGAAGGTGCGTTCGGCTTTGATCTTTGTTGCGGCGAAGGGCGTCTCGAGCAGGATGAGGCTTTCGACCGAGGGCAGCGCATCGCGCAGGCCGGCGACGGTGGCGCTGCGGTCCAGGGTGCGGCCGGCATAGTGGACGCCATCGGCGGCGATCAGGACTTTTGGCGAGATCTGGCGGAAGCGGTCTATCACGGCGGGGACGCCCATGTCGGGCGCACAGATGCTCCAGATCGCGCCGATGCTGGCCGCGGCGAGCATGGCGATGATGGCGTCGGGCGTGTTGGGCAGGTAGGCGGCGACGCGGTCGCCGCGCGTGACGCCGAGGTCGCGCAGGGTGAGCGCCATGGAGGCGATCTGGCGTTTGAGCTCGGGCCATGAGAGTTCGCGGATGTCGCCCAGTTCATTCTCGGCGATGATGGCGGGTTGTCCGGCTGCGTGGGCCGCGTCGGCGTGGCGGAGGACCTGGTGGGCGTAGTTGGCGCCTGCGCCTTCGAACCAGACGGCGCCGGGCATCTGGTCCTTCGACAGCACGCGCGACCAGGGCGTGGGCGAGGTGAGGTCGTGATAATCCCAGATCGAGCGCCAGAAGGCTTCGAGGTCGGTGACCGACCAGCGCCACATATCTTCGAAGTCCGCGAACTCGAGGCCGCGCTCGCGCGCCAGCCAGTCGCGGTAGAGCTTCATCTGGGGGACGGGATTGGCGGGCATGGGCTTACTCGAAGTTGACGCGGCCGCCGGCCGTCATGCCGCCATCGACGACGAGGTCGTGGCAGTTGATGTAGCGGCCTTCATCGCTGGCGAGGAACAGGGCGGCGGTTGCGATGTCCTTCGGCAGGCCGGAACGGCGCAGCGGGGTTGCCTTGGAGAGGTTGGCGGTCAGCTTGGCGAGCTTGGCGTCGGCCTTGCCAGGCTCCATGGATGCCGCCTTTTCCGAGCCGCCGAAGAAGATCGGCGTGGCGATGGCGCCGGGAGAGATGCAGTTCACGCTGATACCGAAACGGCCGAGCTCCATGCCGGCCATACGGGTGGCGTGGACGACGCCGGCCTTCATGATCGAATAGAGATATTCGCCCATGTGGGCGCGGTTGGAGGAGACGCTGGCGTTGTTGATGATGGCGCCTGCGCCCTGCTCTTTCATGATCGGCGCGGCGTGGCGGATGCCGAAGATCACCGAGCCCAGCAGCAGGTTGGTCGCGTGCTCGAAATCCGCGTGCGTGACGGTGTCGACCGTGCCGTGCGTCGGGCCGCCGGCATTGCTGAACAGCACGTCGAGGCGACCGAACGCTTTCACGGTTTCATCGATCGAGGCCTTGATCTGGGTTTCATGACTGACGTCGGACTGGAAGAAGCGGGCGTTGGGCCCTAGCGCCGCCTGCATTGTGCGGCCCTTGTCGGCGTTGCGGCCGGTGAAGAGGACTTTGGCGCCCTCCGCGGCGAAGAGTTCGACAGTTGCTTCGCCGATGCCGCTGGTGCCGCCGGTGATGAGGGCGACCTTGCCGCCAAGACGTCCGCTCATGACATTACCTCAGAAGAAGGTTCCGGACCTCAGAAGAAGGTTCCGGCTTTTCGCCGGAGCCAATTATGTCGCAACGGCGCAGGCTGCAACAGGGCGGGCTAGTAGTGGTCCGTGAAGCGGCCGAGCTTGCAGGAATAGCCCTCGGGCGGCGCGGTCAGCTTGAAGGATTTGGGATCCGAGCCCTTGGGATGGGACGCTATCGTCTTCAGCGCCCAGAGGTTGAACCCCTGGGTGTTCACTTGCGGCCACATATGGCCGTGGGTCGCGCTGCACGCCACGTGCACCACGTTCGGCATGGACGAGAAATAGTTGGAGGCGGCCTGGGTCGACGGGCGATAGTCGGCGCAGAGGCCGGTGGGCGGGCCGCAGTCCCAGAGGTCCTTCTCGCCTCCCCAAACTGAGATCACTATGAGCGGGCTCAGCGTCTGGTGCAGCGGATAGGGGCCGATGCGGCCCTGGTGGATCCTGGTGGGCGCGTTGATCACGGCCTGGCGCGAGTCGGTGAACGACAAAGCCGAGCCATCGTCGTTCGAGACATACCACTCGCCCGAGATCGGCATGCCACCGGACCAGAAGGCGGAATTGAAGGTGAGGACGCGGTTGGTGATCGTGCCGCCGGACGAGATGCCGCCGATGAAGAGGCGTTTTGCGTCGAGCGGGAATTTCGTGCCGACGCAGCGGACCATGGCCTCGAAGAAGCGCGAATCCGGGCCGGCGTCGTTCTTCCACTTCTCGCCTTGCGCATTACCGGCGCGGCCATCGTTCCACGGTTTCCAGTTCCAGCCGTTCGAGCCTGGACCATCGCACTGGCCGCGGCCGACATCAGGATCCTGCTCGGCGCACTGGCGCACGGGGCCGATGACGGTAAAGCCCTGATCGGCCATCAGCACGTTGGCGCCTGAGCGCGCCACGGTGAGATTGGCGTTGGTCGATTCAACCGTGCCAGTGAGCGGAACCCAGACCGGCGCAGGACCCTTGATCCCCTTGCCCGGCGTGACGACGAAAGCGCGCATCATGCCGTCGGACGGGAAGTCGGCGTTAAGGCCTTCCTTCACCTGATAGCCGTCCGGACATTCCCACTTCACGCTCGCCTGCTGCGAGGCCTGGTCCGGCGACATGCAGGAGGCCAGGGCCAGCGCCGCGATGATCGTTGCTGCAAGACGCAAGTGTCTCTCCCATCCTTTGCCGTCGACCGACAAGACGAAGAGCATACTACGGGTTTGCCGCCGTTCGACCGCCTCCTCTCCGCGCTGATGTCTTCGAGCACCCGGAGGAGCGAAAGGTCCCGTCACGGCTCCGGGCAATGCGAACTTGTGTGTGCTCGTGGAAATAGTTGCTGGACGGACATATTGTCGCAGTATTTGCTATAAGCAATCATGAGCGTGGTCAAAAAATATCACCTGGAATCAGATCGTAATCGCTGATCTCATACCCGCGAGGCCTCACGGGGCCGCGATAGGCGCTAAGATCGAAGGCTCGCTTCTTTACCCCTTCAACGGGGTTTAACCCACGACAGGGATAGTGCTCCTCACGTCGCGAACAGAAGTTCGTCTGTGGAGTTGGGAATGAGTACGGGTTGGGGATCCGCGCACATCCAAGCGTGGGCGGCGGTGGATCAAGGATGCCGCATCGTCCTGGCGGGAGCGGAAAGCGCCCTTCGCCAACGCCTGCACGAGGCATGCATCCGCGCCGGTCTTGTCGTCGAAATCACAACGCAGGGCCGCGCCGCCATTCAGCGCGCCCAGGACAACACCGCGGATATCGTGGTGATCCTGTCGGACCTTGGCGATTTCTCCGCCAGCGAGCTTGTGCGCTCGCTGCGCCATGAGAGAGATGTGGGCGTCATCGTCATCTCGCCCGACGCGGATTCGACCGATCGCGTCATCCAGCTCGAACTGGGCGCCGACGAAGTCTTGAGCGGCGAATTGCTGCCGCGGGAACTGATCGCGCGCATGCGCAATCTCTTCAAGCGGATGCGGCCGGCTGTTGCACCGGCCAGGAATGGTGGCGCCTTCCGGTTCGGTGGATGGATGCTTGACGCGCAGCTGCGCCAGCTGACCGCTCCGCACAACGAACCAGTCCATCTCACTTCGCGCGAATACGAAGTGCTCGAGATCCTGCTCAGGCGCGCCAATGAGGTCGTGAGCCGGGAGGACCTGCGCGGATCAGGGCCGGCCAACCAGGACAGCCGCGCGGTCGATGTGCTTGTCGGCCGGCTTCGCCGCAAGCTGGACGACCGCGGCGAGTTCGCCCGCATGATCAAACCCGTCCGCAATGTCGGATATATCCTGACGCAGCAGGTTGAATTGCTCGCTGCGTGATATCTGCCGGACATAACCGGCAGTCCTGGATATCGATAGATTTCAGCTTTCCGATTGGAAGGCCGGCGCAGGCGATGCGGCGCCGAGCGTGGGAACGCGCCATTTCACCAATCAATCTGGCCTTTCCCTACCGCTTGTCCGCGGCCTGTTACATTTCGTGGCCGAGAGTGACGCATCGATACAGCTGCAGATTGGGTAATTCAAAATGCCCCCGCCAAGCCGCGCGACAGTATTCCAAAGAATAAACCATGTGCCTGTAGCATCTTTATCGACAAGAGGCACACATGCGCATTGCGCTCTTCATGTTCTGCTGCGTTGCCGCCGCGCTTATCGGCGTAGCAGCTGCGTCTGCCGAGACGGCGGAGAAGGAGACGCCGGCGGGAACGCTGGCGGGCCGTTGGATTCCGTCGGCGGCGTCAGTGCGCTTCTCGCAACTGGGCGAGACAGAGACAGTCGAGACCAACAACACGCTGGTCCAGGTCGCCGAGATCGTGGCGTTCGATCTTAATCAGCTCGAAGAAGGAAAGGTCGGCGTGAAGGCCGACGAGGAATACCAGTTCGAGCTGGAAGTCACCAATATCGGCAACGGCACGGAGTGCTTCTGGACGACGCCTTCGAATTCCGAGCAGGGCGTGCTCGACATTACGCCTGTCCTGCTCCGCAGCGACAGCGACGATAACGGCTCTTTCGACGTCACAGACCAGCAGCACAATTTCAGCGAATGCAGCGTCTGGCTTGGCCCCGGCCAGACGGAGCGTCTGTTCATCGCCGGACGCATGCCGCGCGGCGTCGAGAACGACCGCGCCTATTTCTCGATCACGGTCGGTCCCAGCCAGGGCCTCGGCGCGATCGGCACGGTCTACGAAGACAAAGGCGATGGTGCAGCCGACGCACTTTCGGGCACGGATCCGGAGGAAGGCTACGTCACCTTCTATGCGCAGGGTTCGACATTGCGCGTGGGCCTGCAGAAGTCGGCGATCGTCGGCGGCGACGCATCGCGGACCGACGCCCTGCCCGGCGAGACCATCGCCTATTCCCTGCACTTCACCGGCGAGGGCGAAGGGGCAGTCAGGGATGCGCTGGTCAGCGATCCGCTGCCGTCGAACCTCGACTACGTCCCCGGCTCGCTGAAGCTGGATGGCGCGGCCCTCACGGACGCAGCCGATGGCGACGCCGGCTCGTTCGACGCGGGCGCCGTCGCCGTGCGCATCGGCGACCGGACGGCGCCCTTCGACAATCTCATCACCTTCGAGGCGGTCGTTCGGGCCGCCGGCCAATCCTGACAACAAGATCTGACCGGAGCTCTGCCATGAAACACCTGCTGCTTGGCCTTTCTGCCCTCGCCCTCGCCGCGCCGGCCTTTGCCGATGTGCGCCTCTTCTCAACCGTGCAGGAAGAGATCGTCATCCAGAAGCCGAATGGCGGCCGTGAGGTGAAGCTCGTGGCCGCCGACAGCGTCGCCCCCGGTGACACGGTGATCGTGCGCGTGGCCTACGCCAACGAGAGCGACAAGCCGGCGTCCGATATCGTGATTTCCAATCCCGTGCCTGAACATCTCAGCCTGGTCGACATCCGCGAAGGCGGCGAGCCCGCCTATTCCGTTGATGGCGGCAAGACCTGGGGAGCGCTCAGCGCGCTCAAGATCGTCTCCGGCGGAGAGACGCGCGTCGCCAAGGCTGCGGACGTGACGAACGTTCGCTGGCGGCTCACCCAGCCGCTGGCGCCGGGCGCCGCCGGCGCAGTCGCCTTCTCCGCACGCCTCAACTGATCATCACAGAACATAACAGGAGCTCCTCCCCGTGACTCGTTTTCCCCGATTGCTTGCCATGACGGCGATCGCTGGCCTTGCCAGCGGCGGCGCCTGGGCCAGCGGAACCACCGCTGGTTCTACCATCAGCAACACCGCCACCATTGGCTACACGGTCGGCGGCGTACAGCAGCCTGACGTCAACTCGAACGCAGCCTCGTTCGTGGTCGACATGCTGGTCAACATGTCGGTCGCCGAAGTCGGCGGCTCGGCCACCGTCGTCGTCCCCAGCGCAGCAGGACAGGTGAGCGCCTTCACGGTCACCAACACGTCGAACTCCACGCTCGACTTCATCCTGGCCCCCACGCAGGACGCCAACGGCGCCACAACCGCCTTCGGCGGGACGGATGCCGGCAACGCCACCAATGTGCACGTCTATGTCGACAACGGCGATAACGTGTTCAACCCGGCCCAGGACACGGCGACGTATATCGACCAGCTTGCGGCAGACGCCTCAGTGAAAGTATTCGTCGTGGCCGATATCCCGTTCGGCCTTGCCAACGGCGCGGCCATTGGACTCACGCTGACGGCGACGGCCGCCTCGGGCACGACCGCTTCATCGCAGGGAGCAGCCCTTGTCGCCACATCCGGCGCAGACACGCCCGGCTCGATGGACATCGTGTTCGGCGATACAGCCGGCGACACGGACAGCGCCAATGACGGCAAGTACTCGGACGACGACGAATACCGCATCTCGTCGGCGACCATGCTGATCTCGAAGATCGCGCGCGTGCTGTCGGATCCGTTTAACGGCACGACGAACCCCAAGCCGGTTCCCGGCGCCGTGATCGAGTACTGCATCGTGATGCAGAACACGGGCTCGGTCTCGGCCACGGGTCTGATCGTCACCGACACGGTTCCTGCCCACACCACCTATGTGGCGGGCTCGATCAAATCGGCCGGCAGCGTCACCAGCGGCGCGTGCAATTCGGACGGCGTGACCGAAGACGATGACGCTTCCGACTCGGGCGAGCCGGATACGGCTACGGGCTCGTTCGGCTCAGGCGTCGTGACAGTGAACCTCGCCACGGTTGCGGCGAGCCAGACGCTGACTGCGCTGTTCCGCACCACGATCGACTAGTCAAACTAGGGAGGAGGCGGGCTCCGGTCCGCCTCCATTTTTTCCGGATCCTTCCCCCAGTGTTCGCCGCGTTCGCAAGATCGTGCCGGCTGCTTGCAGCCGGGCTCCTCGGCGCCGCCCTGCTCGTCGCAGCGGCGGATGCCCAGGGCGTGGCCAATCAAGGCGTGCACAACGTCGCCGAGGCCGACTTCCACATCGGCGACATTCCGGTGAAGCTGTTCTCGAACGCGTCCGACTTGCCGATCCTCCCGGCATCGGCGGCCTTCACCGCCTCCGGCTATGTCTTCGACGTGCGCACTGGTGCGGCGATGGACGAGATCCTCGTCATGCTGGTCGACAAGTCGGGCCGGACCATCCAGTCCGCCACGACCGGCGGGGCGACGTCGACGCAGTCGGTCGATGAAAAACGTTCTGCCTCGCACACATCCCGGCGCGGAATCTACAGCTTCAAGTCGACGCGCAATGGTCGCTATCGCCTGGCGTTCGAGCTGCCGCTCGGCTGGCGAGTGGCAACGGGCGCAACTACCGCGAAGGTCCGCACCTTCGTCACGCCGGAAGGCCGCTCCGTGGTTCTCGTCGCCGGATCGTTCGGACGCGAATTCGACGTGACCGGCGGCGGCGCAATCGCCATCGACGTGCCGCTGGAGCCGGATTATCCGCGCCTGACGCTTGAGAAGACAACGACGAACACCGATGTGTCCGAAGGCGACATCGTTTCCTACAGCGTTCGCATTGCCAACGATTCCGGCGCGGGTGTTGGGCGCGACCTGGTGTTGACCGACACGCCGCCGCGCGGCTTCCGCTTCGTGTCCGGCTCGCTGCGTATCAACGACGCCCAGGCGGCCGATCCGCAGATCGATGGCTCTGCCGAGACGTTCCGCGTGCCCCTGCCGGATCTTCCTGCGGGCGACGAGCTGAACGTGACCTATCGTATGCGCGTCGGGCCGGATGCTCGTATGGGCGATGGCGTCAACCAGGCCAGCGTCGCCGGCGCACTCGACTATGCCAGCAACAAGGCCCAGGCGATCGTGAAGGTGCGCAGCGCCTTCCTCGACGACCGCATCACCATTGTGGGCCGCGTCGCCGCCGGTTCGTGCGACATACCGAGCGAAAAGCTATCCGGCCTTTCCGGCGTGCGCGTGGTGATGGAAGACGGGACCTGGGCGCTTACCGACAAACAGGGCCTCTATCATTTCGAAGGCGTGCGACCGGGCGTGCATGTCGTGCAGCTTGATGCGGCGAGCCTGCCGGAAGGCTCCAAGCCCGTGTCGTGCGGCAAGGATATCCGCAAGGCCGGATCGGCGATCTCGCAATTCATCGATGCCCCGGGCGGCGCCATTGTGCGCGCGGACTTTTTGGCGTCGCCGCCGCAAACGCTCCGCACTGACCTTCTCGAGTTTCAGCCGGCGCCCGTCGTGGGCGCACCCCCAACCGCGCTTTCGAAGGAGCAAAAGCTCTTTGCCGGACCAAGCACGGGGGCCGGCTGGATCCTGCCCAAGGCAGACGCAAATCCGGATGCTCCCGCCCTGCACGTGGCGATCGGCCATGGCGTGGGCGCGAAGGTCGCTCTGCGCGTGAACGGCCAGACGGTTCCGGCAGCCACGTTCGAAGGCGCGCTGGCTTCGGCGGACGGCAATTATGACATCAGCCAGTGGCGCGGCGTCGTGATCAAGGATGGTGATAACACTCTGGAAGCCGATGTGACGACTGCGGACGGCGCGGTTACGACGCTCAAGCGCACCGTCCACTACGCTAACGCACCGGCGAAGGCCGTGCTGGTGTCTGAACAATCGAAGCTGGTGGCGGACGGCGTGTCGCGCCCAGTGGTCGCGGTGCGCATTCTCGATGCGTCCGGCAAGCCGGTACGCAAGGGCGTGACGGGCGGCGTGCGTGTTGTCACGCCCTACAAGCTGGCGTCGGAAACAGCGGCGCAGCAGCAACGCCAGCTGGCAGGGACGGAGCGCTTCGATCCGGTCTATCGCGTCACGACAGATGACGGGATCGCGCTGATCGAGCTTGATCCGGCAACGCAGGCAGGCTGGGCCGATCTGAAATTCGAATTCCCGGCTGCGATCAAGTCGAACCCCGAGCCGGTGCGCGCCTGGCTGTCGGCATCGCGCAAGGACTGGATCATCGTGGGGTATGCGGCCGGCACGGTGGGCTTCAACACGCTGGCCGACAATGCCGAGGCGCTGCCGGGCGCGAAAGAGAAGACCTTCACCGAGGGCGAGACCGCCTTCTACGCCAAAGGCCGGATCAAGGGCGAATGGCTGCTGACGCTGGCCTACGACACCGGCAAGAAGACCGATGACGCCACGCTGCTCGGCGCGATCGATCCGGATCGGTTCTATTCGCTCTATGGTGACGCTTCGAGCCAGGGCCATGACGCGCCTTCCTCGAAGAAGCTCTATCTCCGCCTCGACCGCGGCCAGTTCTACGCCATGTTCGGCGACTTCCAGACGGGGCTTGGGGACACGCAGCTTGCCAACTTCAACCGCACGCTGACCGGCGTGAAGCTGGAGCGCGCAGGCAAAGTGCTAACCTTCTCCGCCTTCGCCGCCGACACGGCCCAGCATGAGAAGCGTGACGAGATCCAGGGCAACGGCCTTTCGGGCTCCTACCGTCTGTCCTCGGCGGACATCATCGCCAACACCGACCGCATCCGCATCGAGGTGCGCGATCGCTATCGCTCCGAGCGCATCGTCTCGGCGAAGGCGCTGAGCCGCCATATCGACTACGAGATCGATTATGCGTCCTCGACTCTGCTGTTCCGCGTGCCGGTACTAAGCAAGGATGCGGACTTCAATCCGATCTACATAGTAGCGGACTACGAGACCTTCGGCGCCGCCAGCAGCGATCTCACGGCCGGCGGCCGCGCTTCGGCGAAATTGTTCAACGGCAAGGTGAAACTCGGCCTCACAGCGGTGTCAGAGGAGACCTCCGGCAACACAAGGCAGTTCAGCGGCGTCGACGCCGTGGTCCAGCTCAATGAACAGAGCACGCTGCGCGTGGAGGCTGCGAATTCGGATGCCGGCGGGGCTTTCGTCGCCGAGCTGCAGCATGGTTCGGAAACATCCGAACTGCTCGCTTATTATCGCCAGCAGGCGGAGGGCTTCGGCCTTGGCCAGGGGCCGTCGGGCCAGGGCGGGACCTACAAGACGGGGATCGATGTGCGCCAGAAGTTCGGCAAGGAGGTCTCTGTCGCCGGCACGGCCTATTACGAGGGCTCGCTGAAGGATCAATCCGAGCGCACCTATGGCGATGTGCGCCTGGAGCGCCGCGACGAAGGCCGCACCGTGTTCGGCGGCGTGCGCCTGATCGACGAGACGGGTGCGACTGGCGTCACGAAGACCACGACCGCGATGATCGCCGGGGCGACGCAGGCCCTGCTCGACAACAAGCTGGAGGTCTCGGTCTCGACCGACATCAAGATCGCGGGCGATGACAACGACACCTATCCCGGCCGCGTGCGCCTGGGCGCGCGCTATCAGGTGATGGACGGCGTCCGCCTGGTCGGCTCGCATGAATTCTCGCTGGGCGACACGGGCGCTGAAACCTCGCAGGTCGGATTCGAGGTTGAGCCGTGGGCGGGAGCGCGGCTGGCCTCGACGCTCAACCAGACGAGCATCCGCGAACTGGGGGCGCGCACCTTCGCGCAGTTCGGCATGAGCCAGTCGCTGCCGATCGGCGAACACTGGACGGTGGACGCCTCCTTCGATGGCGCGCGGCCCGTTGGCGGTGCGGCGTCCTCCGCCTCGACGCCGAGTTTTGCCTCCAAAGGCCCGGACCAGCGTTTCTCGGCCGTCACGGGCGGCGCCACCTATCGTGACGACGAATGGAGCTGGAACACGCGCCTCGAGATGCGCGATGCGAACAGCGACGAGCGCTTTGGCGTCATCTCCAACGTGATCCGCCAGCTCAACGAGACGACCTCCCTCGCCGCAGCAGCGCGCGCCTTCCGGCAGACCGATGCCGACGGCTTCGCTGCCGATCTCGCGGAAGGGCGTCTTGCTGCTGTGGCGCGAGATCCGGACAGCGCCTGGACGGTGTTCGACAAGGCGACGCTTCGCCACGAAGCCCGCGAGAAGGAAGACGCCGAATCTTCGCGCCTCATCAACGATCTTGGCCTCAGCTTCGACGACGATCACCGCAATTCGTGGCGTGGATCGATGCACTATGGCGCAAAGTATGTGACCGAGCGCATGGCGAACGATGACGCCGATGGTTTCATCCACGCCCTCTCCGGCGACATCGCCTATGGCATCTTCGAGTCGCTGGACATTGGCCTGCAGCTTGGCATGCGCCAGGCAGACGGCTCGATGTCGTATTCCGCCGGCCCGGCCCTGGGATGGTCTCCGGTCGAGAATGCCTGGTTCAGCTTCGGCTACAACATCGTCGGCTATGAAGACCGCGATTTTGCGGGCGCCAGCTATACGCGGCAGGGCGTCTATGCCGCTTTCCGGATCAAGTTCGACCAGACGACGGTTGGCGGCATCACCGAATTCCTGGAGGGTCGATCGTCATGAAGGCGTGTCTCAGGATCCTCGCCTCGGCCATCCTTGCCGCCCTTGCCGGTGCGAACGCTTATGCCGCGGACGTGTGCGCGACGCCGGGCAAGGACATCGTCGGCGTCGGCATCACCGGCGTGATCAACACCTACTTCCCCGGCACGCCGGCGCAGATCGGTTTTCCGCCGGTTGGCGTGCAGGCGGCCGGAACGACAAGCGTCTCGCTGGGCCAATCGCAAGGCGCCTCGACGGCGATCGAGACAGGCGACCTGCTGCTCTTCATTCAGATGCAGGACGCACAGTTCGATACATCCAACGACAATACCTATGGCGATGGCGTGCCCGGCGGCCTTGCATCCGGCATCACCGCGATCAACCAGACCGGCGTTTACGAATTCGCACGCGCGACCGGCCCGGTCGGGCTGACGGGCGGCGCCCTGACCTTCACGACGGCCACGGGCGGCCTGGTCAACACCTATTACGACGACGACGCCGACGGCACGCGCGGCCAGCGCCGCTTCCAGGTCATCCGCGTGCCGCAATATTCCAACCTGTCGATCGGCGCGGGCCTCACCGCCTTCGCGTGGAACGGCAAGGTCGGCGGCGTGCTTGTTGTCGATGTGGCGGCCCGGCTCGATCTCAATGGCGGGCTGATGGACGTCAGCGGCATGGGCTTCCGCGGCGGCGCAGGGCGGAAGATCATCGGCCTTCTCGGCTCCATCACCGACTATGCGACCTCGATCCTCTCGCTCAACACCCACGGGGAAAAAGGCGAAGGCATTGGCGGCACGCCGAACCATGTCTTCGACCTCGTCAGCGGCCTGCTGAGCCTGCTTGGCGTCGACACGATTCCCGGCGGATCGAGCGCGCGCGGCGCGCCGGGCGATGCGGGCGGCGGCGGCATGGACGCGTCGCTCTTCAACGCCAACCGCAACAGCGGCGGGGGCGGCGGCGCGGGCTACGGCAATGGCGGCGGAGGGGGCTATGCCAACTGCCCGACTGCACCCGTCGGTTGCGCCCAGAATGGCGGCCAGGGGGGCAGTGGTGTGACGGGTGTGGGCGCGGCGCGCATTCTCCTCGGCGGCGGCGGTGGGGCGGGATCGAACGACAGCGGATCCGGTCTGGGCGGCGCCGGCCTTGGATCTTCCGGCGCCACGGGCGGGGGCATCGTGATCATCCGTGCAGGTATTGTGGCTGGTGTCGGCACGATCCGCGCGAATGGCGCATCGGCAGGCACGGTCGGCAATGACGGCGCGGGTGGTGGCGGCGCGGGCGGATCGATCCTGTTCCTCGGACGCACGCTTGAGGCAGGCGCATCGGTGCTCACCTACGCAAAAGGTGGGACAGGCGGCGGCACGACGGGCAGCCATGGCCCGGGCGGCGGCGGCGGGGGCGGTTTCATCGCCTCGACCCTGGCGTCGGTGGCGGCGGATGTCTCTGCAGGTTCGAACGGCCTCACCGTCGATGGCGGCGCATTCGGGGCCGCCTATGGCGCCCTTGCAGGCGCGACGGGCGGCGCCGCGCTGGGCGTGGGGCTCAACATCACCGGCGTCCTCTCCGGCTATGACTGCGCGCCCGCCCTCGACAAGGTGTTCGAGACGACCAAGCTCACGCTTGGATTGAAGACGCGGCTGAAGGTGACGCTGACCAACCATCATGCGAGCGCATCGATCACGGGGGCTGCCTTCCTCGACACTTATCCCTCCGGCATGATCAACGCGCCGGTTCCGAACATCTCGACCACGTGCGGCGGAACGGTGATTGCAGCGGCGGGCGCGAACACGCTGCAGGTGATCAACGCCTCGGTTGCGGCGGCTGCCTCGTGTTCGGTCTGGGTAGACGTGCTTCCACAGAGCTCCGGAAGCTTCCTGAACAAGATCAATGCAGGAGGACTGGTGGCGGACCTGCTCGGATCGGTGGTGAAGACGATTTTCGATTCCGAAGGCAGTTGCGATGTGATCGAGCCGCTGACGGCGGTGCAGTCTGCCGTGACCCTGTCGGACCCCAGCAACGGGGCGACCAATCCCAAGTCCATCCCAGGCGCCGTGGTGGAATATTCCATCGCCGTAACCAATCCATCGACCGATACGCCCGCCAACGTGGTCGTGGGCGACGCCATCCCCGCCAATGCCAGCCTGATCGTGACCGATATCGGCGCGGCAGGTTCGGGCCCGGTGTCGTTTACCCAGGGCTCACCCTCGAGCACGCTGAGCTACAGCTTCACTTCGCTCGCCAGCACGGCAGACGGACTGGAGTTCTCGAACAACAACGGGTCGACCTGGACCTATATACCCACGGCGGGCGCAGGCGGCGTCGATGCAACCGTGACCCATGTGCGCGCCAAGCTCACCAGCAGCCACGCCGCCGGCGGCAAGTTCACGCTGAAGTTCCGGGTGAAGGTGAAGTAGCGGCGCGTGCCTACGCGGCGTAGGCCGCGTGCAGCTGGTAGCGGGCTGACAGACCGCCTGGCGCTTCGGCGATGGCGATACCCTCCTCCACCAGCTGAATCAGGTGCGCCCAGATCGAGAGCGCGGCGGCCGGGCGCAGGGCGGGTTCGAGGTCGTGGTAGAGGCGATCGACCATGGCGCGGATGGTCTCGACCCCGCGTTGGAGCTGGCTGACGATTTCCTCGCGGCGGCGCAGGCGGTGTCCGATATAGGCGTCGATGAAGGAGCGCGGATTGTCGATGTGCGCGCCGTGCGTGGGCACGAGGCGCGAGAAGTCCATGTCGCGCACGCGGGTGAGGCTTTCAATATAATCGCCCATGTGGCCGTCCGGCGGCGTGACGACGCTGGTCGACCACGCCATGACATGATCGCCGCAGAACAGCGTGCGCTCTTCTTCAAGGGCATAGCAGAAATGCTCGGCGGTGTGGCCGGGAGTATGGACCGCGGTCACCGTCCAGCCCTTGCCGCTCGCCTCCCAGCCATCGGCGACTTCGATATCGGGCGAGAAGTCTTCATCGTCTTCCGCTTCGATCCGCGCGGCGCCTGCATCGTTGGGAACCGAGAGGCCGCGTCGGCCGCAGAGCGGGGCGTCGAACATGTCCGCCAGCTCGCGCGCGCAGCCGGAATGGTCGAGATGGTTGTGGGTGACGAGGACGTGCGTGACGCGCCGGCAGCCGATGGCGGCTGCGATTGCCTGTTTATGGTCGCCCCGGTCCGGGCCGGGATCGATGATGGCCACATCTTTCGTCCCGCCGACGATGATCGTGCCGGTGCCTGTCCAGGTGAAGCGGCCGGGATTGCGGGCGACGACGCGCTGCACCCGCGCCGACAGAAGCTGCGCTTGGCCGTAGTCGGGCGCAAAAGTCCGGTTGAACGGAATCAAGGAAGCTTCCATCGACGGCGGGTTGAACGAGGGGGATACGAGGCGAAGTGCGAGCCGGATCAGGCCGCTACTTCTCAAGCACCTTGGGCCAGTTGGAATTGCCTTGAGCGATGAGGCCGGGCACGTCCTTCTCCCACTTCTTCTGAACGTCGGTGTTGTAGTTCAGGTAGAGCTTGCCATCGACGATCTTCCACGTCTTGGGATCGCCCTTCGCGGTGTAGCCCTGCGAGACCGCCCAGGCGCAGTAACCGCCGAACTGCGGGGCGTACTTGTCCGGGTTCGCCTTGAAGGCGGTGAGGTTGTCTGCGTTGGCGAAGCGCCAGGTTACGTCCTTGTACTTGTACTCGAACGCCTTGGAGCCTTCGACGGGTTTGCCCGAGGCGAAGTAGGCAACCGCGTCGTAGCCGCCGACCGCCGCTTCATCAAAGAGGCCTTTGTAGATGGCGGGCTTTTCGGCGAGCGCTACAGGCGCAGCCGCGAGACCGGCGCCGAGAAGGCTGAGAGCGATGAGTGTGTTGCGAAGCATGGCTGCTTTCCTTTTGGGTTTGGTGAGGCTTCAGGGGAGGATCAGGCTTTGCGGGTCTGAAGGATGCTGGCGAGGCCGGCGAGAAGCTGGACCAGGACCTTGCAGCGCAGGATCAGGATCGTGACCATCGAGAGCCACACACCGCAGGCGGCCATGAACAGCCCGCCGCCATTGTGATTGGGATCGACGCCCAGCGGGGTGAAGAGGTGGAACGAGATCGCGCCGGTCATAACGGCGAGGCCGACGAGACCTCCGATCACCGAGAGGGGGCGGAAGCGCGTGGTAAGGCCGATTAGGAGAAGCGTGCTCGCGACCAGTTCTGCCGATCCGATCACATACTGGCTGAAGAGGCCGGTGTGGGCGAAGAGACCGGGAGCGCCGAGGCTGCCCGCCCATGTGTCGAGCGCGCCAAAAATCTCCTGCGTGTTGACGTGATCGGTGAACTTGAAGCGCAGGCTGTCGAGGAAGACGGCGCTGGCGAACAGGGTAAGGCCCACCGGAACCCATTTCCCGGCAAGGGCGGCGAAGTCCGGCTTGGCTGTGGCTGCTACGGCGGTCATGTGCGGCGTCCCTTGTTAACTTCACCGGGAGTTCGCATCGAGGCCCGCAGGGGTTACGCTTGGCGGGCCAATAGTTTTTTCGCATTGTGACTGTAACCGGCGCGTCAGGCGCGCCGAATACGCAGGAAAGCCCCGAAACAGAGGCTGAACGCAGGCTCAGACATGGAAGAAGCAGCGTTGCACGCGCTGATGGTTCGGGGGCTGGCGGGGGACTCGCCGGCCTATTCGGCCCTGCTGAAACAGCTGGCCGAAGCGCTGCGGAGCTATTTCGCAAGGCGGCTGTATCGCCAGCCGCATGAAGCCGAGGACTTGGTGCAGGACGTGTTGCTGGCCATCCATTCAAAGCGCGGGACGTTCGACGTCTCGCAAAGATTGACCGCCTGGGTCTACGCCATCGCGCAGTACAAGCTGATCGACTACCTCCGCCGCGCAAGGCGCCGGGGCGTTGCCGTGCCGATCGAGGATGAGACGGCGCTGTTCTCGCCTGAGAGCGATGCGACCGCGTCCGCCGATGTCGAGACACTGCTGGGCAAACTGCCGGAGAAGCAGCGTGAGACGATTAGGCTGGTGAAGCTCGAGGAGCTGTCGGTGCGCGAGGCGGCGGACCGGACGGGGCTTAGCGAGTCCGACGTGAAGGTCTCGGTGCACCGGGGCCTCAAGAAACTGTCGAAGTCCGTGAAGGATGGAGAAGGCTGATGGAAACCGATGCGCTGATCCAGACGCTGGCGCGTGATCCGGAGGTGAAGGGTCCGCCGATGAAGGCGTGGCTGGCGATTTCGATCGCCGCGGCCCTTGCCTATTCCGTGCTTGCGATCCTGGTGGTGGCCGGCGCGCGGCCGGGATTTGAGCAGCATGTTCCGTGGGTGGCCGCCAAGGTTGGCCTGTCGCTGATGTTCGCGCTTACGGCGGCCCCCCTGCTGCTGCGCCTGTCGCGGCCGGGACAGGGCGCAGGCGCCTGGTTGCCTTTACTTGGCGTGCTGCTGGTCGGCTGCGCGATGACGGTGGGTGGATCTCTTGCGAGCATCGCAGACGGCGAGCGGATGCGGGCGTTCACCGGCGGAGGCTTTCCGATCTGCGCCGTGGTGATCCCGACGATGGCGGCGCCCTCTGCGGCTGCCCTGTTCCTGTGGCTGCGCAAACAGGCGCCGACGCGGCCCGCGCTGGCCGGCATGGCCGCGGGCATTCTTGCAGGCGCTCTCGCAGCGATGGCCTATGCCCTCACCTGCCCGGTGGATTCGGCGGCCTTCGTGGCGATGTGGTATCCGCTGGCGATCGCAGCATGTGCGGGCGTAGGCGCGGCCGTGGGCCGGTTCGCGCTACGCTGGTAAAAGCTGCCGCTCGGGCGCGGCGTGCTCGAAGATCCTCTTGTCGGGCGCGCTTAAGAGGTATTTGCTGAGCGCATTACTGGTTGGGGTTTGGGCTATTGCCCGAGAGCTGATGTTCGGAAGTTTCTCGTGAGGCTCTCCCAGTCCTCGTCTTGGGACTGACGCCGACGCGAAGCTCTCGCGCGCTGCGGCGCCCCGCCATAACGCAAGCCGGGGGATTGCCGATGAAACTTGATTCCGTTCGTTCGCTTAAGGCCCAACTGTCAGGCGGGCTAGCGTCAGCGGCTGGAGTTGCAGCACATAATCTTTCCGCCTTCGCCGTCGGTGTCAGCGCTAGCGCCGCGCCAAAGGCGCAGCGCCGAGTCGCGCTTGGCGTCACTTCGGGGACGGGCCGGAACGATTTCCGGCTGGCGGCCCGCTTTCCGCAAAAGCGCAATGGCGCGGCTGATGCCGCCGCCCGGGCCCTGCATACGATGGCTAAAGGCGAGGTCGAGATCCGCTTCGTTGGAAAGGTCCGCAAGCAGGCCAAGCCGCCCTGGTACCGCTCCGAGCAGCGGCCGCTTCTGATCGGCGCCAGCATCGGCCACTTCAATGTAACGGCGGGCACGATCGGCGCCTTCGTCTATGTCGGCCACGGGCGGTCGCTTCACGTGCTCTCGAACAACCACGTCCTCGCCAACGAGAACCATGCCAAGAAAGGCGACGCCATCCTGCAGCCGGGCTCATACGACGGCGGCGCGGATCCTGACGAGCGTGTGGCGGAACTCACGGACTGGAAGCCGCTCAGCGTGAAACGAAAGAACCTCATCGACGCCGCTATCGCGAAGGTGGTGAAGGATGTCGATTGCGAGCGGATCATCATCACCGGCCAAACCACCAGCCTTGCCGGCGTGCGGAAGGCGCCGCTGGATATCGACGAGATCGTCAGCAAGCTAGGGCGCACCACGGGCTTCAGGCGCGGTAAGGTCACTGCCGTTGAGCTCGACGGGCTGCCTGTGACTTACGACGACGGCGATTGCGTCTTCGACGACCAGATCGAGATCGAGGGCGGAGGCCAACGGCCGTTCAGCGATGGCGGCGATAGCGGTTCGATCATCATGGACGGGGACGGCATGGCTTGCGCCCTCCTGTTCGCGGGGGGCGAGGAAGGCGGCTCGAACGGCAAGGGTCTCACCTACGCCAACCCCATTGCACCGGTTATGGACGCGCTGAACCTGAGGCTCGCTCTTTGAGCCCGGAAGGACTATATTCGCTCCATGGCCGAAGTTTCCCTGGATATGGCGCGGCAGGTCAAGGACCGGGCACGGAAGGCTGCAGAAGCCGCAGCTGATGTCGCCGGCGTGGGCCTCGGCAAGGTCGGCGGCGATTATGTCGTCAAGATCAACCTGCACAAGAAGGCGCCGGCCAAGGCCGCCCTGCCCGCACAGATCGATGGCGTGAGCATCGTCTACGAAGTCATCGGAAAAATCACGCCGCGCTGATGAGTCCGCGCTCCCTAGAGAGCGTTGCGGATGGCCTGAGGGATATTCGACTGCTGTTTCAGCAGCGAGACGTATGTGGCGTCGTCGGCCACCGTTATCGCATCCAACGTCATCGGCTGCAGGATTTGCGACAGGGGTGGGGCTGCGGCCAGCGCCACCACCGGCGCAAGCCGCAATGGCTTCACTTTCGCTGTGGCGAATCTTGGCCGGATCGCCTCGCCTGACGGCTCTTCGTGGTCCAGCTTGAGCGTCACGAAGTCTTTCTTCCGGAGGCCCGCGGGTTTTGGCTTCTCGAGGTCCTTGGCAAGCTTGGGAAGGTCCGCCAGTCCGTCCTTCAGCTTCTTGACCGCCGCGGCCAGCGTCAGTCCGGAGACCAGCGGATCGCTGTCGGCATCCTGCAGGTTCAGGACTTTCTTCTTACCGTCCACAGTCCAGGGCTCGGGATTGGCGGCGCCGTCCATCAGGTTCGTGCGGGCGAGGCGCCGCACGCCTCCGATCATCACCAGGGCGAGATCGGCTTCGCTCGCCTCGATGAGCTGGAGATAGGGATCCTCGGCCGTCCCATCGACCACGATGAGATCGGCGATCTTCTCGGCTTCCAGCGAGCCAAGGTTTTCACCCCATGACAGCATCGCCGCCGGCGAGGTGGTGGCCATGGCCACGATTTCCCGGTCGCTGAAAATGCCGCCGCCATTGTCGCTGACGGCCTTGGCGACCTTCAGCTCCGCGAGCAGGTTCTTGCTTCCCGAGGGCGACCAGTCCGAGCCGAGCGCGATCCTGACGCCGGCCGCTTTGGCCGCCTTGATGTCGGCCGTCCCGCCATAGAGCAGAAGATTGCTCAAGGGCGACCACACCATGCTGGCACCGAATTTCGCCATCACCTTGAAGTCGGCGCTTTCGAGCGCCGCGCAGTGAATGCCGACCAGCGAGGGCGCCAGCGCCCACGCGCCGTCAGGCAGTTTGAGATCGGTGAAGTGCGACCGCGCCCCTGGATCCTTTCCTTCGGCCAGGTGCAGGATCACGCAGCGGTCCCGCCGCAGGCGCGCCAGGAATTTCGAGGCGTCCGTCGCCTCGACATCGCTGATCTTCGCCTTGGCGGCCGGCAGCTCGGCCATCGTCTTGACTTCGACGTTGCGGATCACGCCCTTGTAGAAACGCTCAAGCCGGATCGACTGAAGTGTGATGCCCTGCGATGTCGTCACGCCGCTCAGGAGGCATTTGGCTTCCACATAGCGGACAAGGGCGGCGGGCAAGCCTTCCGTCGATCCGAGCACCTTCGTCGGTCCGCTGATGAGCTTGCGGTAATCCGGATGCGATCCCCACCGGTCGCGGTTGGTGTAGAGCTGCGGCACTTTCCACGTCTTGAGACAGTTGTAGCTCAGGTGGTTATGCAGCTCGATCAGGCCGGGGTAGATCGTGCCCGCCGTGTTGACGATGTCGCCGGCCACGAACTTCGGCGGAGGCGGCGCCGCCGCAGGCGAGACGGCCTTGATGCGCACGCCTTCGACCCAGACGATCCCGTCCGGGATCACCTTGGATGTCGGATCCATCGTCACGATCCGTCCGCGAAGCCCGACCCTTGCTGGCTCAGCCAACTTGCCCCCCTTCAGCTTTTCGGCGCCTTCCAGATCAGCGTGTGCCGGTCACCGCTGGGCCGATTCACGCTGGTGTTTTCAGGCGGCGTCTTTGCCCGCAGCCACGCATCATCGCCCAGGAAATCCGGCGCGCCGAACGGAAGGTCGCGGCGCGGAATGGCGCTGAAGTCGCTCTTCTTGAATGTCGCGCCGTAATTTTGCGCGTTGAGGCTGCCGTCTGCGTCTGGCGTCACGATGGTGCGAAGCTGAGTCACGGCCGCCTTCCATCCGGCGAGGAGCGGGGCTTCCTTGCGCGCACTGGGATGTTGAACGTTGATGACGGGCACGCTGCCTTTTCCAGGCCATAGACTCACGGCCTTCTGCGCCTGCTCACCAAATGCGATGATCGCTTCGAGGCCCGGCGGCCGCGCCATGTCGTAGAGCTTGTTGCGCCAGGTCTTCTGGGTGGCGTTATCGAGGATCTCCAAGCCCTTCGAGCCCTCGCCCGGAAAAAGGGCGATCATGTGAGCATTGAGACAGAGATAGGATCGTGTGAGGCCGATCTTGCGCAGGAAACCCTGCGCACGCTGTCCGGCGTCGCCAACCAGCGTGCGTCCTGCGATGCGTTCTGTGGGGCCGGGATCCGAAGCGACACACAGGACGCGCTGCGATCCATCCAGCCGTCCGCGATAGAAGACCGGCCCCCAGTCGAGCCAGAAATAGTCTTTCCATGCCGCATAGGATGGCAGCTTCGCAAAATGCTCGGCTATGGCTGCCGGCGGGCCCGGATCAAATTCGACGGGCATCGCGCGCCTCCCGCCCGGTCAGCCGATCGGTTGCACGCAAGCAGCTCCCAACCTCCGCGTCCGGCAAGGCAGCTGGAGATTTGCAAAGTCGCGGCATGGGCCCCCCTCCCTTCATCGCGCCGGCAAGCGGACATCCATCGATTGCCGGAGTCAATCAGGGCTGCCCGGAGCAGGCCGGCGCGGTGTCACAGCGATACGATCCCGGTGCAGGCGACGGATCGGGCAGCCGCCCACCGCATATGAGTAGAGAGATGGACGCCTGTTGTTGGCGCTCTCCATCCGCGCCGCCCCGGAATGGCGTCGCGTAGACATTTGTTATTGGTATGGATTCCTGGCCAGCCGCCGGCCGCTCTTCAAAAGCCGCAGATTCTGGCGTCCGGCGTTTGACAGCCATGGCCTCACACGTCTATATGCGCGCTCCCTGCCTGCAGGCTTCTGCGGGCGGCGAGGTATTTGGTCGCAAGACCCCCTGAAAACACAAGAGATTTTGCGATGTTCGCGGTCATCAAGACGGGCGGAAAACAGTACCGGGTCGCCGCCGACCAGAAGATCATCATCGAGAAGCTCGAAGGCGAGCCGGGCGACACGCTGGTGTTCGGCGAAGTGCTGATGATCGGCGATGGCGACAACATCAACACCGGCGCGCCCCTCATCTCCGGCGCTCAGGTCGTCGGCGAAGTGGTCGAGCAGACCCGCTCCGCCAAGGTGATCACCTACAAGAAGAAGCCGCGGAACACGTATCGCCGCAAGCTGGGACATCGCCAGCAGCAGACGGTGATCAAGATCACGGACATCCTCGCCAAGGGCGGGGCCACCGAGAA
>DASYKO010000477.1:0-8809 GCA_035995285.1 Hyphomonadaceae bacterium
TGAAACGATCGCCTTGTCCGAGGCCGCCGACCAGACGATGCGCGGGGACGCAGGATGCTGCGTTTCTTCGAACTACCGGTAGCGCTGGCTAACCCCAGCGACGCCAACACACGCAGGGCCATCCTGCGTCCCCGGCCCTCCGCCTTAACGGAGGACAGCATCCCAGGCGGTGATCACCGGCCTGAATGCGAAACCGTGACGTAGGGTGCATTAGCCCGCAGGGCGTAATGCACCATGCCCGCCACGCCCATCGACGGCGCGAGGAACCACAATCGCGCCACGCCCACGAAGAGGTGCACTACGGCCTCCGGCCTGATGCACCCTACGATACCGGACGACGATGTTTGAAAGTCAGGCCCTACTTCACTGCCGCGGCGCGCAGCTGCGCCACGTCCACGATCTCGTGGTGCTCCACGACGAGGCCGTCCGCAAAGCGCATCACGGCGACGAAGATCGTGTCGAACCGCTTGCCCGTTTTCCAGTGAGCGGCGGCGACGCGGATGAAGGCCGTCACCCAGTCGCCCTCGGCGGAGAGGTTCAGCACGTCATAGGATTCCAGCCGCCAGCTGCGCGCGATCTGTTCGACATAACCGGAGAGCCCGCCGCGCTCGCTCCACTCCACGGTCTCGAAGCTTCCTTCGGAGAGCGGCCCGTAGATATTCGCGTCGGGAGAGAAAGCCCGCGCAGTCGCCTCCACATCGCCGGCGGAATAGGCGGCGAGCGCAGTGCGTGCGGTGTCCAGGTTCTGTGTCATGGCTTCCCGATGACAGCACATGGAGCCCCCATGACGCTCGACAAGGGCTGTCCGGCAAGTGCGGCGCCTCACGTCAAAGATCAACCTGCCGCAAAGGGGAGGCCGCAAACGCAGAAAGGCCGGAGATGCGTCGCATCCCCGGCCTTCCGAATTCCAGTTTGCCGGTTGGACCGTCTAGGTCTTCGCCAAATTCTAAGTCTTGGGAAGCAGACCTTCACGCTGGGCGCGCTTGCGGGCCAGCTTGCGTGCGCGGCGCACGGCCTCGGCCTTTTCACGAGCCTTGCGCTCGGAGGGCTTCTCGAAATGGGTGATGCGCTTCATCTCCCGGAAGAGACCTTCGCGCTGCATCTTCTTCTTCAGGGCTTTCAGCGCCTGATCGACGTTGTTGTCGCGGACCACGATCTGCACGATTTGAAACTCTCCATCGGTTTCCCGGTCGGCCCCGGGAGCTAGAATTCAGAATACAGAAACGCCGAAAAGACCCAGAATGCTCCTGTTGAAGAGGCACGGGCCCGTTCGACGGGTGATTTCGCCCACCATCACGGGAACCATGACGGCAAGGCGCGGGTCCGATATCATAGGAAAACGGGCCTGCCTACTGCCCAGAAGTGAACGGAATTAACGATGAGCTCAGCATCTGGAACCGCCCCATCCGACCTCTTCCGGGAACGCCTGCTGGACGCCATGCTGGGCCTCGCCCCCGAAACCGGCTGGACCCAGTCCGGCCTCGACCGGGCCGCGGAAAAGGCAGGTCTTACAAAGGGTCAAGTCCTGCTCTCCTGTCCCAACGGCGTCGCAGATCTGCTGGAGGCTCTCGGCAACCGCGCTTCCCGTGCGGCGGGAACACGCCTCTCCCAGCCCGATATAGCGGGCATGAAAGTCCGCGAAAAAGTCGCCACCGCCGTGCGCGCCTATATCGCCGCGCTCGAGCCTCACAAGGCCGCGGTCAAACGCGCCTCCGCCTCGCCCGCGAATCTGCTGGCCGGGCCGAGAGGCCTCTGGACCGGCGCGGACGCCATCTGGGCCGGCCTCGGCGACAAGTCGACCGACTACAACTGGTACACCAAGCGCATGATCCTTACCGGCGTCATCGGCTCCACCGTCGTGGCCTGGCTCGGTACGGATGATCCCGCCCAGGTCGACGAGTTCCTGGCGAACCGCATCGAGAACGTGATGCAGTTCGAGAAGTTCAAAGGGCAGGTGCAGGACGCCGTCTCGAAGATGCCCAACCCGTTCGACCTCATGGGCAAGCCGAAATGAATGATGTGACTGAAGTCGATCAATCACCAAAGCGCGGACAGCGCCCCACAGGCCGAATGACGTTCGGCTTGATGCTGATCGTGATTGCCCTATTTGTCCTAGCCATCTGCGTCACAGGTGCGTTGGCGTACAATGGCATCTATCTCGGTATCGTCAGCGTTGGGCTGCTTGGCGTTGGAATCGGATTCCTGCTTTCCAGTTTTCGTCGACTGGCGGATCGAGACTAGCGTTTTGAGATGCAGTTCCGCGACGCCACCATCGACGACATCGCATCGGTCGCAGCCCTTCACACCGCTAGCTGGCGCGACGCCTATCGCTCGATCTTCGATGCAGCCTTCCTTGCAGGTCCCGTCGTGCAGGAGCGGCTCGATGTCTGGACGGAACGGCTCATTCAACCCGATCCTGCGCAACGAACGATCCTCGCCGAAGAGGATGGCAAGCTCATCGGCTTTGTCTGCGTGTTCGCCCGCAAGGACGCGCAATGGGGATCGCTGGTCGATAATCTCCACGTCCGTCCGGGCGAGCGAAGCAAAGGCCTCGGCAGGCAATTGCTGCGACGGGGAGCGCAGTGGGCGAGGGTGACCTATCCAGCCGGCGGCCTCCATCTCTGGGTCTACGAGGCCAACGTGGCCGCCTGCCGCTTCTACACGCGCATGGGAGGGCAGGTGGTCGAGCGAACGGACAAATCTACCTATGGCGGATCAGCCCCGATCCTGCGTTATCACTGGCCGGATGGCGTCATTGGCGAATAGGCGCTGCAGCCGGCTAGACCTTGCCGGTCACCGGGATCAGCGCGCCGGTAACTGCGCTTGCCGCCTCGGAGGCAAGGAACAGCATCACCTCCGCCAGCGCTTCCGGCGCCACCCACTTCTTCGGATCCGCCTTGGGCATGTCGGCGCGGTTTGCCGGAGTGTCGATGGTCGAGGGAAGAACCGCGTTCACCGTGACATTGGTGTCCTTCAACTCCTCGGCGAGCGCCTCCGTCAGCTTGTGGACGCCTTGCTTGGACGCTGCATAAGCGCCCATTCCCGCGCCTGCCTTCAGCGCGCCATTCGCGCCCACATTGACGATGTGCCCCGCAGCGCTCGCCCTCAGCAGCGGCAGCGCCGCGCGGCAGGCATTGAGGCACGTCGTTACATTGAGCGCATGCATCTTCGTCCAAATCGCAGGATCGCCGTCTTCGACCTTCTGCCAGGCAAAGCCGCCTGCGATGTTGAACAGTGCATCGAGACCGCCGAAGTCAGCCGCCAGCTTGTCGAACGTCGCCTTCGCTGCGGCCGCGTCCGTGAGATCGACACCGCCATAGGTCTTCTCGCCGGCAACTCCGGGCTTGGCAGGGGCGTGATCAATCAGCGCCACGCGCCAGCCTTTTGCAGTCGCCACCTTGGCTACTGCCGAGCCAAGTGCGCCGTGGCCGCCGGTGATCGCGAGAATGCGTCCTGCCATCGGGATCTCCTAGCCTCGCGGCTTCAGCCTCGTCACATGACCCATCTTGCGGCCATCGACTGCGCGGCGCTTGCCATAGAGGTGAACCTTCGCGCCTTCGCTGAGATATGTCTCCCAGCCATGCGCTTCCTCGCCGAGGAGGTTTAGCATCTCGCCGTCCGAATGCCGCGAGGGATCGCCCAGCGGCCAGCCGCAGACGGCGCGGATGTGCTGCTCGAACTGCCCGGTGAAACACGCGTCCTGAGTCCAGTGCCCGGAATTGTGGACGCGCGGGGCGAACTCGTTGGCGAGCAGCTTGCCGTCCTTGGTCAGGAACAGCTCCAGCGCCAGCACGCCGACATAGTTGAGCGAATCCGCCAGCGTCTTCGCGAGCCCGACAGCCTGATCCAGCACAGCCTTCGGCGCCGTCGACGGAAAAACCGATCGGCGGAGAATTCCGCCCGAATGATCATTCTCCGGCGGATCGTAGGCCACGAACTGCCCATCCGCTGCCCGGCAGGCAATAACCGAAATCTCCCTGTCATGCTCGATCCACGCTTCGAGGATCGCAAACGTCGAGCCGATCTCCGCCCAGGCCGGAAACGGCATGATCTTGCCTTGCAGGCGAACCTGTCCCTTGCCGTCATAGCCGGAGAAGCGCGACTTCAGGACGCCCGATCCGCCGAGCTTGTCGAGCGCGTCCTGGATCTGGTCCGGCCGGTCGATCTTGGCGAAGGGTGCAGGCTCCACGCCGATCCCGCGGAAATAGCTTTTCTCCGCCGCACGATCCTGCGCCACGGCCAGCTGTTCGCCATTGGGCCGCACCGGCGTTCCTTCATCCTCGATCAGGTCGACCGCATCGGGAGGAATGTTCTCGAACTCGATCGTCGCAACCTTGATGGAAGCCGCAAACTCCCGCAGCGCATCGCGATCATCGAACGGCGCCACCCAGGTTTTTCTGGCGACTCGCGACGCGGGGCTATCAGTCTCCGGGGTAAAGACGTGCACGTCGAGCCCGAGGTCCGACGCCGCAAGAGCAAGCATGCGGCCCAGCTGTCCGCCGCCGAGAATGCCGATTGCATCGCCTGGGCGGGCGAGCACGCCTGTTGCGGGCGACTTGGTCATTTCCCGTCTTCCACCGATTCCGCAACGGCGTCCGTCTGCAGCCTGCGCCAGGTGTCGAGCCGCTGCGCCAGCGCCTTGTCGTCGCCCGACAAAATGGAGGCCGCCAGCACGCCTGCGTTCATCGCGCCGGCTTCGCCGATCGCCAGCGTGCCGACCGGCACGCCGCGCGGCATCTGGACGATGGAGAGCAGGCTATCGAGCCCCGACAGCGCGCTCGAGCGCACAGGCACGCCGAGCACGGGCAGGGTGGTCATGGACGCAACCATTCCCGGAAGGTGCGCCGCCCCCCCTGCGCCTGCGATGATCACCCGGAGACCACGTCCGCGCGCTTCCTTGGCGTATTTCACCAGCCGGTCGGGCGTCCTGTGGGCGGAGACGATCTTGGTCTCGAACGCCACGCCCAGCTCGCCAAGGATATTGGCGGCCTCCTTCATGGTCGGCCAGTCGGACCGGCTGCCCATGATTATGCCAACGAGAGGAGTGGGTTCGGCGGCCATGTTTGCTCCAAAGGCCGTTAAAGCCCACCTCTACAGGGTTCCCCTGCGATTCCGCAACGTGAGGAAGCCGGGAATTAACAACTCGCTAACCACGCCTCAGCGATATTGGGGGCGGAGTTCTGTCCGCGACATGAAGCTTTTCTCGATCTTTGCGCCTCGCACCCGGCCCCAGGACGTCGCCGTCCCTGAAAAGCCGGTCGATCTGGCCCTGCGCGTCGCCGGCATTTTTGGCGTGCCTGAAAGCCATTTGAGCCCGCAGGTGCGCACCGCCTTCAACGTCATGATCGGCGAGATCGATGGGCTGAGGCTTGATGTGGAGCAGCTCAAGCTCTCGCTCGCCGAGGCGGAAGCCTCCGCAGACCACGACATGCTCGCGCCGGTCTACAACCGCCGCGCCTTCATGCGCGAGGCCTCGAAAGTCGTCGCCTTCGTGAAGCGTCACGAGGTCGAGGCGAGCATGATCTATTTCGACCTCAACAACTTCAAGACGATCAATGACGGCCACGGCCACGCTGCGGGCGACGCCGTGTTGCGCTCGATCGGCGAAATCCTGATCCGCCAGACGCGCGAGACCGACCTTGTCGGCCGCATCGGTGGCGATGAGTTCGCTGTCGTCCTCACCCATGTCGGCCCGGATGCGGCGCGCGTGAAGGCGGAATCGCTGGCCGCTGCGATCTGCACCGAGAAGGTGCTGCACAATGGCGAGGCGCACTACGTCACCGCCGCGTACGGCATCACCAATTTCTCGGCAGGCGACACTGCCGAAGGCGTGCTCTCGCGCGCCGACGAAGCCATGTACGCCGACAAGAAGCTCCACCGCCGGGCGCTGGCCTAGGGCAGCTACGGCCGCCGTGGTGGCGGGAATCCGCCGAACCCGCCGCGCCGTCCGCCGCCACCGCCGCCCCAGACCTGTTCCCCGATCGTGCAGTCGGTCTTGTCCTTCGGCAGCCTCAGTTGCGCGCGGACGATGCCCGCCTTCTGCGGCTCCACGGCATCAGGCGCATCCGCGAACTGGATCGGCGCTGTTCCCGGCGCCACTTCGAGCGCCGCAATCTCCATCACCAGCTTCTTGCGGATGGTATTGGACAGCTGTTTCAGGTCGAATACCGGCGCGATGAACGCCGCCGGTCCGCCGATCACGCAATGCTTGTAGTAGCGGTCGAGGTGGTCGATGTCGTAAAATTCCTTCGGCTTCTCCAGCATGATCGGCAGGCCGTTGATGGTGATGCCGCGCTTGACCACCTCATCGCGCACTGTGTCGACCTGCGGCCCCGCATTGTTGGCGCCGTCGCCCGAGACATCGATCGCCTGGCGGTGGGATGCGATGTCGTTGCCCTCGATCAGCTTGGTGGCCGTGATCAGCGCGTTGGAGATCGAGGTGCGCTCCTCGCCATAGATCGGCTCCTTCGCCAGCCGGTCGGCAAAGGCGCGGGCTGCCGCTTCGCTATCGATGATGGTCCACGGCACGGCGACGATCGGATCGAAATCGCCGGCCCATTCCATGTAGGTGACGGCGATCCTGCCCTCGGGTCCGGACATCAGGGCGTCGATGACTTCCTTGTGCCGGAAGGCGTCGACATAGCCATTGCGCTGCAGCGTATGTTCGTCCTCGTCCATGGACCGGGAGATGTCGACGGCCAGGACCAGCTCCAGGTCAACCCTCGTCATCGCCTTCCCGTCCTGGGCGGCGACCGGCGTTGCAAGACCAAGAAGGCCCGCAAGAACAAGGGTCGCTGCGCCCTTGAGATGTCCTTTCAGCGTCATTCAGACTCCGAAACCCGGGATGGAAAATCCCCTAGCGCACGCCCCTAACGGCAGCTTGCAGGCCAACGCCACGGCAGGCAAGCTTGCCCCCATCACGAACTCACGACCTTGCGGCTGCCAGTAACTGATCGGGAGCAAGACGAGGCGGAGTTCAACAGGGGAGGAAGATCATGCGCGGTTTCACCATAGCAGCCTTGATCGCCGGGTTGGCGATGACAGGTGCGCCGGCGCTCGCCCAGCAGGGCGCCTATGTCGCGCCAAAGGCCGCCGACGGGCATCCTGACCTGCAGGGAACCTGGACCAACGCCTCGATCACCACGTTGGAGCGCGCGGACCGCTACAAGTCGACGGTGCTCAAACCCGAAGAGGTCGAGAAGGCGACGCTCGATCATCCCCAGCTTGTCCGCATGCGAACCGAAGACAGCGCCAACACGCCCAAGACCGGATTGCTCACCGGCAAGGATCTGTTGGCCGGCCGCGGCTACAACGCCTTCTGGATCGACCCGGGCACGCGCTTCGGCGTCGTGAAGGGTGAGGCGCGCACGGCCTGGATCACAGAACCTGCCGACGGAAAGATTCCCTACAGCGACGCAGGCAAGAAACTCGCGCGCGAAGGCGAGGCGAAGCTCGGCTATTCCGGTCCAGAAGTGCGGCCTCTTGCAGACCGGTGCCTCGCGACCGGCGGACGAACCGGACCGCCGATGATCAACGGGCTCTACAACAACCACTACCAGATCGTGCAAACGCCCGGCTATGTGATGATCCACACCGAGATGATCTCGCACGCGAGGATCATCCCGCTTCGCCATGATCACCAGTCTGCGGCGCCAACGCTGCATCCGCTGTTCGGGGATTCCATCGGCTGGTGGGAGGAAGACAAGCTCGTGATCGAGAGCACGAATTTCAGCCCCTACCACAAATGGCAGGACCATCCGGCCTACCTCTCCGAGAAGGCAAAGGTCACCGAGAAGTTCAGCCGCGTGTCGGAAAAAGAGCTGCTCTACGAATTCACCGTCGATGATCCGGTGTTCTATTCGAAACCGTGGAAGGGCGAGATCACCTACTGGAATGACGGCCAGCGCATCTACGAATACGCCTGCCATGAGGGGAACTACGCCATGTCCGGCATCCTCTCCGGCGCGCGCGTGCGCGAAGCCAAGGGCCTCCCGCTCGATCAGGCGAACGATGAATAGCGCGCGAAGCGAGAGCTTGCGTTGGGACTAGATCCCGATGGATTGGTCAATCCGCCCGGGCTTCTCGCCGTTCTCCCTAACCGCCGAGCAACCGTTTCAGACCGAGGCCGATCTCGATCTTGATTTTCGGGTTGTCGAGAAGCTGTCCGAGATGCTCCATGAACCAGTTATTTTGGCTCAGGTTGATGCTTCGACCGGTATTCTGGAATACCCGCTCCGGCTTTCCTCTGACTAGTTTGTTCAAAGGTGCTATGTCAGCCTGGTTCATACGGCTGACAGGTTTGAAAGAGTTTTCTTTCAGGGCGCCGTGATCGGCATCGTCCTCGTGCTTGCTTATCGCGCGTTTGAGATCGATGCCGAAGTCGGCAACAGTCGCTAGCTGAAAGGCGCGCGCATCGATGACGCGCTTGCCAGACATGTTCGCCGTTCTTGCGAGGCTGGTCATGACCACCTGGTCTTTCCTGCCGGGCAAAGCGCCGGCCCCGGTAATTCCGACGTCGATGACATGACCGTTCTTGTCGCAGCGCTCGACCTTGATGAACACCTTGTCGACAAACTCCCGAGCTGACGACATGAGCTTCACCTGCTCGAACTCGTTCCGGTCCTGGTACCGCTCGACCAGGTCCCAGATGCTGTCCTTGTCGGACTGGACAATCTCGAATCTGTAGTGAGCAACATTGCCGCGTTGAACGTCCGCTACGTTCTGCATGTAACACTCCATTTGACTTTGTGATTTTCCATCCAGCGCGTTGGCTGGGCCGCTCCCTTGGGTGGGTGAACTTTTCCAAGTT
>DASYKO010000478.1:0-3577 GCA_035995285.1 Hyphomonadaceae bacterium
TCAGACATTCTAAGTCTCAAGCTTCATGACATGCTGACAGAATTCAACAAGCCAATGAAGCGCGAGGTTGGCGAGTATGCATATGACTTTTACATATTGTTCACATGGCCTTTCATTCTCGCGTTTGCATTCGCGCTCCGCTTAACGAAAACGACAATCGAGGTGCTCGATTGGCCCACGTACCAAGACCCCAACGCGACCGCCCCGGCTGCCATCCCGGACTCGTCCGTTTTCCCCGTAGGAGAGCCTCCATCTTGGCTCGGGGCCGAGAAAAGCGCGCGCGGGGGTACGGTTGCGTCGGACTAGGGCCGCCGCCCCACCGCCAACGCAATATCCAATAGCTTGCGCATCGCAGCGGGCCGGGTTGGTCGGGGCGACGCGGTCCTCATCCTTCCGAGAAGATGAGCTATCAGGAATGCCCATTGCCCTCAAAGGTGAGCGCCGAACACAAAAACAGTTAGCGTTTCAATTGTCGCACGGCGCGTTCCGTCAATGTGTTCTGATAAGCGCAATCATTTGCTTCACAGTCTCCAAATCGTATTTCTCTTGCTCGGCCCAATATTGTTGCATTTGCGAAACATTGCGAATGTTGTGATTCGCTTGGAACGATTTCAGACTCTGAGTAGGGCCGACGCATTTCGCAATAACCGAATAGGCAGCCGTTTCAAGATCGGCCTTCGTCTTCGCAGCCGTATATGACTCCTTCTTGAAGCAGGCAGATTGATCTTCTATGAGGCGCTTAGCTTCTTGATACATCGGATCGCTTTCGCGGGAGACTGGCGGCGGCTCCGGCGAGCGTGCACATGTGCTTAGAAAAGCGAGGCAGGCTATTGCCACAAGTCGTGCCATCGGAGTTGCTCCCGCTTCGTCCAAGTCTACCTCATTCTTAGCGCCGCCGCCCCGCCGCCAACGCAACGTCCAATAGCTGGCGCATCGCAGCGGGCCGGGTTGGTCGCGGCGGTGGCTGGCTTTTGATCCAAGCGTCTAGGGCTGCCAATTGAGGCGACTGTAGGCTTCTGTGAGAAGGTGGCGACTCGGTGGCGATTCGTCTCCAAGCGCGTGGTTCGTTAATTCGGATAACGGGGCTTTAGAGCCGCACCTATCAGCGAATTTGCTGGCGCGCCCGGAGAGATTCGAACTCCCGACCCTCAGATTCGAAGTCTGTTGCTCTTACCACCAAGGGGCAACACGGCGCGAACCGACGGCGACGGTCACCGATCTGCTTGTTGAGCAGCAACTACGCCCGGTCGATGAAAAGCGCTGATCATGGAATGATCCGGACCGGCCCATCTTCGCAACAAGATGATCCGACAAAGGACTGGATTTACGCTGCCGGAAGAGCGTGACTGTGCGCGCTCGGGGGCGTCATAGCCTCCTGGAATCCCACCCCGCCGGCGTGTGCGCTGTCGCGGGGCTTCGGTGGTGACGGCGCGATTGCCGTCGCAATCGAAGAGGGATTCAAAATGAAACTCACCGATACGCAGCTGGTGCTCCTGTCCGCGGCTTCGCAGCGCGATGACCGTGCCATCGAGATTCCGGAAAATCTGAAGGGCGGAGCCACCCAGAAGGTCGTGGCCAAGCTGCTCACGGAGGGCTTGGTCGAGGAGATCAGCGCCCGCGGGTCGCTCCCGGTTTGGCGGCGGGACAACACCGAGGGGGCGCTCGCCCTGCGCATCACCCGGCGCGGGCTCAGCGCGATCCGGGTGGGGAACACGCCCGCCTCGGGGGCAAATGCCGCCGACGAAACGCGCGGAAGACGAAAAAAGACCCGCCGTCCTCGCCTGCGGGCTCGCGCGCGCAAGCCGATCCGCGGCAAGAGACCCCGAAAGGGCGCGGCGAAGCGAACGGAGCGCCGGCCGCGCATCGGGTCCAAGCAGGCAGTCGTGCTGGCAATGTTGAGCAGTCGGAAGGGAACGACCATCCCGGCGATCATGTTGAAAACGGGCTGGCAGCAGCACTCGGTGCGAGGCTTCTTCGCGGGAGTGGTCCGCAAGAAGCTCGGGCTCGATCTCATCTCCGAAAAAACTGGTGACAAGCGCGTCTATCGTATCGTCGCGCGGGGACGGTCATGAGCCGCCCTCCCCTCGCCTCACAAAATGCTGATCATCTGCCGTCGCTCAATACCGAACCACCACGCGCGACAGATGGCCTCTCCCGCCGAACGTTCCTTGTCGGCACCATGGTCGCGGCGTTGGCTACGAGCACCGCGTCGGCGGACGCGCCGCGTGCGACCGAACCGGATGCCCAGTTGATCGACCTGGAACGGACGTTCCAACAGGCGCTCGATACCTATGAGGCTGCAAGGCAGCGTTTCAATCGCTGCGAAGAGCAGTATTTTGACCTGTGCCCATGTCTGCCCGAGGCTCTGACCAGCGACGGCCCGCTCGGCCATCTCTTGTCCTGGTCGCACTGGAGCGCGGCCGACCTGCGTCGAATGCTCAAAAATCACAAGCACCGTGACGTTTGGGACGAGGTGCACAAGGCGCTCGCCATCGCCAAGGCCTACGAGGCAGGAAGGCGGCGCGCCAAGCGCAAGACCAATCTCCGCGCCGTGGAGGCAGCCCACAATGCCGCCATCGATGCGATCGGCGACGTCGGCGGACTGATCCTGGCGGCGCCCGCGCAATCGCTCGAAAGCCTCGCCGTCAAGGCGCGCGTGATCAAGACATGGGGCCGGCGGGAGTGGTGGGACCGCGAGGACGGCGACGCCGACACTTACGAGCGCCTCGCGGCGCAAATCATCGATGCAGTGGTGGCGGCAACCGAAGCCCAACGCAAGGGCGGCGCCGGATGACCCCCAGGGCACAATCATCGACCGGCGATAACGATCTCCGGGCCGAGATCGAACGCATGCGGATGTTGGGTGTCGATCAGCTCCGCACGCTGTGGCGATCGACCTTCGGATTGGCGGCGCCACCAGCGCTGACGAAGGATCTCATCGCCCGGATGCTGGCCTGGCGGATGCAGGAACAATCGACGGGTGGGCTGAACCAGGCAACCGTGAAGCTGCTCAATGACATTCGCCAGGGAGAGCACTCGCCGGAGGCGAGAAAGCGGCGCCTTCGGTCCGGCACGGTGCTCGTCCGCGAATATCAGGGCGCACGGCACACGGTGACAATTGTGCCCGGTGGGTTCGTGTGGCGCGAGAAGACCTATGCAAGCTTGTCTATCATTGCCCGGGCCATCACCGGTACGGCCTGGAACGGTCCTCGGTTCTTCGGCTTGCGGGCTGTCCGTGACCCCGCAGGCGGCGACGGAATGGAGAAAACGGCAATCACGCCGGATGATGCCTCGGAGGGCGAAAGCTCCAGCCGGCCCACGGGCCCGCCGCCAGTCCGCCGCACGATGGCCACCCGATGAAGCCGGCCGTCCCCAAGCTCGCCCGCTGCGCGATCTATACCCGCAAATCGACCGAGCATAACCTGGACCTTGAGTTCAACTCGCTCGATGCCCAGCGCGAGGCCTGCGAGGCCTATATCAAGAGCCAGGCTCATGAGGGGTGGCGCCCGGTTCCTGACCGCTATGACGATGGTGGCCTATCAGGGGCGTCCCTAAACCGCCCTGCCCTGCAGACGCT
>DASYKO010000479.1:0-4740 GCA_035995285.1 Hyphomonadaceae bacterium
CTTTGCGCTTTTGTTCGCGGCGGGCTTCCTTGCCTGGCGGCTGCAGCAGGGGCCGATCGACCTCTCCTCGTTCCGCGGCCAGATCGAGCGCTCCCTGTCGGAGGCCCGCGGCGGCAAGCCGGTGAAATTCGATTCTGTCGCCCTCGAATGGGTGCGCGAGCGCAACAAGGTCGAGGCGGTGGTCCGCAACTTCAAGGCGCTCGACGCCAAGGGCCAGCCGGTCTTCCAGTCCGAGCGCGCATCGATCTCGATCGAGGCCGCCACGCTGCTCTCGGGCAAGCTCAAGACCACAGGCATCCGGCTCGACAACGGCACGGCGAAGGTGATCCGGTCGAAGGATGGCGTGTGGTCGCTGGCGGACCTGGTGATCGCCAGGGAGCCGGCGAGCGACAAGCCATTTGATCCCTTGAAGGACCTCAAGTGGGAAACGCTGGCGACGCCGATCCGCGCGCTGATCTCCGCGGGTTCGTTCGAGCGGGTGGAGATCTCGAATTTCAAGCTGACGGTCGAGGACCAGAAGTCCAACACGACGTGGAGCGCGGCGCCGGTCGTGGGCACGTGGAGCGCTTCGGCCGAAGGCGTGGCGCTGGATCTCAGCGTGAAGCTTGCCGAGGCGGTGCGGCCGACGGGGGACGAACCCAACAGCATCGTCGTGTCACTGGCCTCCGACGGCGCAGTGAGCAAGGCGACGGGGCGGCTGACGCTCGAGGGCGTCAACCCGATGGCCATCGCGAAAGTGTTTGGCTATGTCGGCGATGCGTTCGTCGCGGCGACGCCCGGCAACGCGGCCTTCACGATCGAGGCGACCGAGAAGGGCGGGCTGCAGTCGACGCGCATCACGCTTTCGGACATCGCCGGCGCGGCGCGGTTCTGGGGCCGGCAAGTCGAGGTGAGCAAGCTGAACCTCGATGCCGTCTATGATCCGGCGACGAAGAAGGTGAGCCTCGAGGCGCTCGATATCGTGTCGGACCTGGCGACCGGCAGATTCAAGGGCACGGCAGATCTTGCGAAGCAGATGGCCGGGGACATGGCGAGCCCGATCCCGGTTCACGTCATCGGTTCGGACTTCTCGCTGGGCCTGCAGCCGACATTCGAGACGCCCTGGCCGTTCTCGGCAGCGGACGTCACCGGCACGGTGTCGCCGGACCTGCAGCGCGTCGCCATCACCAGCGCCAACGCGGTGAGCGAAGGCATGACCGTGACGGGCACGGGCGAACTCTGGATGGATGGGCCCGCCGACAAGCGCCGCATTGGCGTGAAGGTGAATGCATCCGCCGACGGCGTGATCACGCCGCACCAGGTCGTACTGTTCTGGCCGCAGCATCTGGGCGCGGGCGCGCGGACCTGGGTCAAGGATCGCATTCCGGAGGCGAAGGCTTCGAAGGCCGTGTTCAAGATGGACATGGCGCCGGGGACGCTCGATGCGGGCTATCTGCCGGATGAAGCCCTGCAGCTCGATTTCGAGGTGCGCGATGGCGTGGTGAAATTCCTCGACGACTTCCCGGCCGTGACGGGCGTGGTGGGCGTAGGCCATCTGCGCGGTAATTCCATAAGCCTGGATGCGACGGCCGGCGCTCTCAGCGGCTGGGCGGTGGACGAGGCGCACGTCAACATCGCGAAGTTTGTCGGCGGCAAAGACATCGATGTCGTGGTGATGGGGCAAGGTCAGCTTGGGCCGGCAATGAAAGTGCTCGATCAGTCCAACCTCAAGGTAGGATCGCGCTACAGCCTGCCGGTGGACCAGATGTCGGGCTCCGGCGGGCTGGAGCTGCACCTGCAGATCCCGACGCACGAGACGGTCACCGAGAAGAACCTGCGCTATTCGATCAGCGGACGTTTCCGCAATTCCAGCGCGCCGAACCTCGTCTCGGGCTTTGGCCTTTCCGATTCCGACGTGCTGTTCGAGCTGAGCCAGGAACGCATGAAGATTTCCGGGGCCGGCCAGTTCGGGCCCGCGCCTGTGGTGTTCGAGTGGAATGAGGGTTTTGCCGAAGGCGCCAAGGGCGTGGAGCTGACGGCCAACGCCAAGGTGAACCCGGATCTGCTCAACGCCTTCGGCATCGCGGCGCGCGGATATATGCAGGGTTCGGCGCAGATGGATTTGCGCGCGACTGGCCCCGGCGGGCGCGACTTCTCCTCGATCCGCGCGGATGTAGATTTCACGCCGGCGCAGCTGGAGATCCCGGAATTCGGCTGGCGCAAGAAGTATGACGCCGCCGCCAAGGGCTCGTTCACCTACACCAAAGATGCGCAGGGCGTCACCGCCATGCAGGGCGACGTGAAAGCCGACGGGCTCGAACTGGCGGGCCAGGCGAAGATGGATGCGGCGGGCATGTTCCAGTCGGCCAACATCGACCGCATCTTCTCGCGCGACAGTGTCGACCTGAAGGGCGGCATCACCCAGCGCGCTGACGGCGGCTATCGCATCGCGCTCTCGGGCCCGTTCTTCGATGCGAGCCCCTGGATGGACCAGATACTCAACATGGGCGGATCCGATCCCGACACCGACATGCATGGCGAGCCGGTCAATGTCGCGGCCCAAGCTGATAAAGGCCCCATCTTCGAGATCAATCTCGACGCCCAGAAGCTGCGCCTGCGCGAGAATGCCGAGATGGCTGCCGCCAAGGTCAATCTCGTGGTCGATGGCGGCGGGCCGCGCAATGGCGTCATCAGCGGCGATCTGGGGCAGGGCAAGAAGCTCAACGTGGCGATCACCACCGTGGACGACAAGCTGAAGGTCGCCATCAAGTCGGACGATGCGGGCTTCGGCGCGCGTGTGCTGGTCAAGGGCGACTGGCTGAGCGGCGGCAAGCTCAATGTCGACGGCACGTTCGGCAAGGGCGGCGGCGACGTCATGGTCACCATGAACGATGTGCGCCTGAAGAATGCGCCGGCTGCTGCCAATCTCTTTGCCATTGCCTCGCTGCAGGGCCTCGGCGACCTGCTCAACGGCGACGGCATCCTGTTCACCAGCGTGGAAGCGCCGCTGAAGATGCATGACAAGCGCGTGGACTTTGTCGGGGTGCGCGCGTCCGGACCTGCGATGGGCGTGACCACGCGCGGCTGGTTCGTGCCTTCAACCAGCGACATCAGTCTCGATGGCGTGCTCGTGCCATCCTTCGGCGTCAACTCGCTGCTCGGCGGCCTACCGATCATCGGCGACCTGTTCGTCTCGCGCCAGGGCGAGGGCGTGTTCGCCACGACGTATTCGGCCCGCGGCTCGCTCTACAAGCTGCGCATCGGCGCCAACCCTCTCGCCATGGTGGCGCCGGGCGTCCTGCGCCGCATCTTCGAGAACCCCGCCGAACCGCCGCCGGACAATATCGGCGCGCCCGCCGACGCCGCGCCGATGGCCCAGAAGGGCTCGACGCGGCGGCAGTAAGCTAGATCGCCTTCAGGCGCGCGTGGCGCTTCTTGCCGACCGAAAGCCGCGCCGTGCCGTCTGCTTCCAGTGACGCCGCTGTCAGAACGAGCTTTTCGTCCGTCACGGCCTGGCCATTGAGCTTCACGGCATTCTGCTGGATCGAGCGCTTTGCGTCGGATTTGGATTCCGCCAACTTGGCCGCAACCAGCGCGTCCACGATCGGCAGACCGGCATCCAGCTTCGCCCGCTCGATCTCGATCGTTGGCATGTTCTCGGATGATGCGCCTGAGAACACGGCTTCGGCGGCAGCGCGGGCCTTCTGCGCTGCATCGAGTCCGTGAAGCATCGCGGTCGCTTCGTTGGCGAGGCGCTTCTTGGACTCGTTGATCGCAGCGCCTTCGGCCTTTTCCAGCTGCTCGATCTCGCCCAGCGGCACATCCGTGAACAGGCGCAGGAAGCGGCCGACGTCGGCATCCTCCGTGTTGCGCCAGAACTGCCAGTAGTCGTAAGGGCTGCGCATGTCGGCATTGAGCCAGACTGCCCCCTCGGCCGTCTTGCCCATCTTGCCGCCGGAGGCGGTAGTGATCAGCGGCGTCGTGACGCCCCATACCTGCTGGTCGATGATGCGGCGGGTGAGGTCGATGCCGTTGGTGATGTTGCCCCACTGGTCCGACCCGCCGAGCTGGATGCGGCAATTGCGGCTCCGCGCCAGCTCCAGGAAGTCGTAGGCCTGCAGCAGCATGTAGTTGAACTCGAGGAAGGTGTAGGGCTCCTCATTGTCGAGGCGCCTCCGCACGGTTTCCTGCGCGATCATCTTGTTGATGGTGAAGTGCTTGCCGTAGTCGCGCAGGAATTCGATGTAGTTGATCCGGTCGAGCCATTCGGCGTTGTCGATCATGATGGCATCGGTCGGCCCATTCCCGAATTTCAGGAACGGCTCGAAATTCTTCTTGATCGACGCCATGTTGGCCGCGATTTCCTCGACCGTGAGGATGGGGCGCGATTTCTCCTTGTCGGTCGGATCGCCGATCTTGGTCGTACCCCCGCCCATCAACACGATGGGCTTACCGCCCGCCTGCTGCAGCCGCCGCAGGTTCATGATCTGCACGAGCGAGCCCACATGCAGCGACTTCGCCGTGCAGTCGAAGCCGATATAGGCCGTGGGAATTTCGCTGGCGCAGTAAGCATCCAGCTCCGGAACTTCAGTGATCTGGTAGACGTGCCCGCGCTCGATCATCGTCCGCAGAAACGCGGACTTCGGCGGGGAGGCGAGGTCGGAGAGTTTCACGAGAGGCTCCAGGTCTACTGTCTTGACCGGAGGCTTGTCTCACATCGCCGCCGGCAGTTGGCGGCAGGCACAATCGCTCCGCCGCTAG
>DASYKO010000480.1:0-2733 GCA_035995285.1 Hyphomonadaceae bacterium
AGCGTCGGAACCGCAAATTCGGGCGAACCCATGAAGGCAAGGCGCAAGGACATGGCGCCTTCTATCGGACCCGGCCCGTTTTCCAAACAGGAGGCTTTTCCAAACACCTCTGGCCATCTTCGCCGGGATGGCTAGCTTGCCCGCAATATTTCAGGAGAGCCCATGCTCCGCACCACCTGCCTCACCGCGCTTCACGGCTTTCTGGCCGCCGCGCTGCTGGCGATTTCTGCCTGCAGCCCGCAACCCGCCCGCACGGCGGATGCAGCCCCAGCCAAGCCCAAAGCCGGCTATGGCGGCGCAGGCGGGGCCGACATGAGCATCGAGGCCATCGAGCCCAAGGACGAGCCGGTGACCGTCGGCGAGGCGGGCAACGACCCGGCCGACATCGCCCGCTATGTCCTCGCCAGCGGCGCATCCAGCGCCTCGATCTCTCCCAATGGCGAGACCATCGCGATGATCTGGCGCGTCACTGGCGCGCAACAGCTGTGGACTGTTCCCGCAGCAGGCGGCCAACCCAAACAGCTCACCTTCGGCAACGGCATCACCTTCTTCGCCTGGACGCCGGATTCCTCCGCCTTGCTCTATGGCGCGGACAACAACGGCAACGAGCAGGAAAGCTACAACCTTGTCATGGCCGATGGCGCCAAAGAACAGGTGCTGATCCCGGCCAAGGACGGCGCCTTCCGTAATTTCGGCGGCTTCCGACCCGATGGACAGTCGCTGCTGTTCTCCTCGCCCGAACGCAATGGCAGCGACTTCGACATCTATCTCGCAACGCCCGAAGGGGCGAAGCTGCTCGCGCAGGGACATCTTGGAACGTACGTCCGCGCCGTCTCCCACGATGGCTCGACGGCCGTCGTCACCGAGGGCGTGGGCGAGGATTCCGACAAGCTGATGCTGCTGGATGTGGCGAGCGGTAAGCTGACCATGCTGTCCGATCCGACCCCACGCGCCAGCCATGACGGCGGCGGGTTCGAATGGACGCCGGATAACAAAGGCTTCTACTTCGCCAGCAATGAAGGCCGCGAGTTCGCGGCGCTGGCCTATCACGATGTGGCGACAGCCAAGACCAGCATCGTGCACGAGGCAAGCTTCGACATCCAGAACATCAGCCTCTGCGCCAATGGCCGCTATCTCGCCTGGACGACGAACGAGGACGGCTTCTTCAAGCTGCACGCCGAAGACCTGAAGACGAAGAAGCCGATCGCCACGCCCGCACTGCCGGACGGCGTGCTGCAGCTGAGCTGCGGCAAAGGCTCGGCCAAAGCCGCCATCCACGTCGATGGCTGGAACACGCCCGGCGACATTCTCACCTGGGACATCGCCTCGAACAGGGTGACCACCGCCTTCAAGGGCAGCCTTGCCGGGCTGGATGCGAAGCGGCTGGTGAAACCTGTGTCGCTGCGCATGAAGGCGCAGGATGGAGTTGAGCTGCAGGGCCTGCTCTATCTGCCGGATGCATCCTCGGTGAAGCCGGGAACGAAACCGCCCGTGCTCTTTGCCGTTCACGGCGGCCCCACCGGCCAATCCACCGCAGGCTTCAGCATCGCGCCGCAATACTATGCCGACCGCGGCATCGCCGTGTTCCAGCCCAATGTGCGCGGCTCCACCGGCTTTGGCCGCACCTATGTGACGCTAGACGATCAGAAGAAGCGCCTCGATAGCGTGCGAGACCTTGTCGACATGCTCGCCTTCCTCAAAGCGGACGGGCGCGTCGATGCCGATCGCGCAGCGGTCGTCGGCGGCTCATATGGCGGCTACATGGCCAACGCCGTGCTCGCAGCCTACCCCGATGCCTTCGATGCCGGCGTGTGCGATTACGGCGTCGCGAACTGGGTCACCGCGCTGGAAGTCGCTTCCCCTGGCCTCAAGGCGTCCGACAGGATCGAGTATGGCGACATCGCCGATCCGCAGTGGAAGGACTTCTACACCGCGAATTCCCCCATCGCGCAGGGCGACCGCATCAAGGTTCCGGTGCTCTATGCCCATGGCATGATGGACCCGCGCATCGACATCTCGGAGACCGAGACGATGGTGAAGACCCTGCGGAAGAACGGCGTCGCCGCCGATTTCATCCGCTTCCCCGACGAGGGCCATGGCTGGCGCAAGCTGAAGAACCGCCTGTTCTACTATCGCCGCGAAGCCGAGTTCCTCGAGAAGCATCTGGCCGCCAAGTAGAAGCGCGGTTAGGTTCGTTCCATGGAATTGAAGGTTGGCGAAATCATCCTGATCGTTCTCGCGCTGGCGATTCCCATCGGCCTGTTCGTCATCCTGCTGACGCCCGGCGCAGGCGAGGCGATCTACTACTTCGTCATGCAGCGCGACCGCATGCCCTACATCTTCTTCGGAGGGGCAGCCCTCACCTTCGTCTACCTCGCCTGGCGCATCTACCGCCGCCTCCGCCCCAAGCCGCGGAAGGTGGAGCAGAGCCCGGAGGAGTGAGCGAGTTCTTTTCTCGATTTCAAACATCTCTGGCGGCGATCTCCGGCCTCTTGGTGTCCTTGGTGCACCCTTGGTGATCTTGGTGGTGAATTGCTTGGGCCGGTGGGCGCGGATTGAAAAGTTGAAACACCAAGGTCACCAAGGATGCACCAAGGACACCAAGTTCCAGCCACGAACTCGCTTTCGCACGGGCTCGCTCGCCCTGCGGGTCGCTGCAGTTCTCTCCCCTCAAACGAGGGAGCGGGGCGCGTGATTGGCGCCGTGGGTAGTCCTGTGCTGGCTATGGTGGGC
>DASYKO010000481.1:0-5868 GCA_035995285.1 Hyphomonadaceae bacterium
CATCCCGACCGGCCGCTGGAGGCGGCGCTGTGGCTGCGGCAGGACGGGCTCGGCATGCCGCATTCGGGCTATTACGACGAGATCGGCCTTCGCGCCGAACAGCTGCGCCGCGCCTATCGCACCCATGTCAGCGAAGTCATGGCGCTGATCGGCCATCCCGACCCGGACGGAGCGGCCAAGCGCATCTTCGAGGTCGAACGCAAGATCGCCGCGGCGCATACGGCGGAGGACCGGCGCGAAACCATGAACCAGCGCTTCCAGGCGACAGACCTGGCCGGGCTGAAACGCTATGCGCCGGGTTTCGACTGGGACCTGTTCCTGTCCGCAACGGGCTTCGGGGCGGCGAAGACGATCATCATCAGCGATGGCTCGGCCGTGCGCGACTGCGTGGCGCTCATCGACAAGATTCCCCTGGAAGACTGGAAGGAGTGGCAGTCCTTCCACATCGCCAACGGCTTCTCCCCGATGCTGCCCAAGGCGTTCCGCGATTCAAGTTTCAACTTCGAGCTCAAGACGCTGCAGGGCGTGACGCAGCAGCCGGAACGCTGGCGCCTGGCCATCAACCTCGTCCAGACCTTCATCGGCGATGGCCTGAGCGAACTCTATGTGCAGCGCGCCTTTACCCCGGAAGAGCGCACCATCGCCCGGGACATGACCGCCAACCTGCGCGCCGCCTTTTCGAAGCGCCTCGATGCGCTTGACTGGATGGACGACAAGACGCGCGCCGAAGCGCACGCCAAGCTGAACGCCATGGTCGCGCTCGTCGGTTATCCCGACACATGGCAGGACTATTCCGGCTTCAAGGTGCAGCGCGGCAAGCTGATCGAAACCATGTATGACGGCTACGATTTCGTAGCCGAACTGGACCGCAGGCGGCTGGCGCGGCCGGTCGACCGCAGCCAATTTGATGTTCCCGCGCAGATCGTGAATGCGTTCTACAACCCGCTCGGCAATTCGCTGATGCTGCCGGCGGGCATCCTGCGCAAGCCGCTATTCGATCCCAAGGCTGACGCGGCTGAAAACTATGGCGCCATCGGCGCGATCATCGGCCATGAGATCAGCCACGGCTTTGACGATCTCGGCCGGCAGATGGATGAGACTGGCAAGCGCCGCAACTGGTGGACGGAAGAAACCAATGCGCGCTTCGTGGAGGCGAGCGGACGGCTGGTGGAGCAGTACAGCGCCTTCTGCCCGAAGCTGGGCAAGTGCGTGAACGGGCTTGCCACGCTGGGCGAGAATATCGGCGACCTTGCCGGGCTGGAGACGGCCTACGACGCATGGCGCGCCTCGCTGCAGGGCAAGCGAGCCCCGGTGATCGATGGCTTCACGGGCGAGCAGCGTTTCTTCAACGCCTATGCCAGGACGTGGAGCGAGAAGATACGCGGGGAACTTTCAGACGTGCTCCTGACCGGATCGGATCACGCGCCGGGGCGCTATCGGGTCAACGGCGTCGTGCGCAACATGGATGCCTGGTATTCGGCCTTCGGGGTGAAGGAGGGCGACAAGCTCTACCTCCCGCCGGAAGAGCGGATCAGGATCTGGTAGCCATCTGCCACGCTTGACTTAATGGGGCCCGGAGCAAGACTGCCGCCGTAGCGTTGAGGGTGGGCGGTGAACCTGCATCAATTGAGAGGGGCCTGTTTCGGCGCGATCGCCGCGTGTGCGCTCGCCTCGCTCTCCGGCTGCGACAATCCGCGCGCGGCTTCTGCCGAGACCGCCGCAGGGAGCACGCGAGAAGCTGGCGACAATTTCTACTTCCACGCCAATGGCGACTGGGTCGATTCGACCAACCTGCCCGCGGGCAGCAGCTCCCAAAGCCTCACGGCCGAACTCTACTCTGCGACGGAAAAGGACATCCGCAGCATCGTCGAGGAGCTCAAGGCCTCCAACCCCGAGCCCGGCTCCACCGCGGCTGCGATCACGGCGCTTTATGACAGCTTCATGGATACAGACGCGGTGGATGCGCGCGGGATGGACCCGCTCAAGCCGCATCTCGACGAGATCAAGGCCATCGCCAGCAGGGAAGACCTGGTTCGCGCCTTTGGCCATATGGGGCTGGCAAGCCCGGTGAGCCTTACCGTCGACGCGCACCCGACGCATACGGAGAGCACAGCGCTGTGGCTCGGCCAGTCGGGCCTGGGGCTCGATCATCGCAACTACTATCTCGCGCTGGGCATGGACGCGGAGGCGACGCGCAGGGACTATCGCGAATACATCGCCCAGATGATGAGCCTCCTCGGCTATCCCGACCCCAAGGCCAGCGCCGGACGCATCTTCTCCCTGGAACGGAAGATCGCGACGGCCCACCGCGAGGATGATCCCAACAAGCCCGTGCGGGATATCTATCAGCCGATGGACCTTGCCGGCCTTGAAGCCTACGCCCCCGGCTTCGACTGGCCCATGTTCCTCGAGGAGGCCGGCTTTGGCGGGGCGAAGAGCTTCGTCATCAGCAACGGAACGGCGGTGCGCGACTGCGTTAAGCTCACATCCCAGGTTCCGCTGGAAGACTGGAAGGAATGGCTCGCCTTTCATCTCGTGCATGACTACGCTGATCTCCTGCCCGCGGAATTCCAGGAGCCGTGGTACACGTTCGCCGGCGACAACGGCCTGGATGTCGGCGAGCCGTCCGACGACTGGCGCGTCGCCGTCGAGGGCCTCAACACATACATGGGCGAAGCCGTCGGCGCCCTCTACGTGCAGAAGCGCTTCCCGCCCGAGCACAAGGCGATGGTGGCCGACATGGTCGCCAATATCCGCACCGCTTTCGCCGAGCGCCTCGACACGCTAGACTGGATGGACGACGCGACGCGCGCCGAAGCCCGCGCCAAGCTAACCGCCATGGAGGCGCTGATCGCCTATCCCGAAGCGCCACGGGACTATACCGGGCTCGTGCTAGACAAGGGCAAGCTGTTCGAGAATGTCGAGGCGATCTATGCCTTCGACTCAAAGCGCGATATCGAGGACCTGTCACGCAACGTAGACCGAGCGCGATGGAACGTGCCGCCGCAGACGGTGAATGCGTTCTATACGCCCCTCTCCAACCAGCTGGTCCTGCCCGCCGCCATCCTGCAGCCGCCCTTCTTCGATCCCAAGGCGGATGCGGCGGACAATTATGGCGGCATCGGCGCCGTCATCGGCCACGAGATCATCCACGGCTTCGACGACACGGGCCGGCAGATGGATGAGAAAGGCGCCACCCGCAACTGGTGGACGCCGGAAACCGACAAACGCTTCATCGCCAAGGCGAAGAAACTGCGCGAGCAGTACAACTCCTATTGCCCCCTGTGGGACAAATGCATCGATGGCCGCGCCACGCTGGGTGAGAACATCGCAGACCTCGCCGGCCTCGAGATCGCCTACGCCGCCTACAAGGCCTCGCTCAAGGGACAGGAAGCCCCCGTGATCGACGGCAAGACAGGCGACCAGCGCTTCTTCCTCGCCTACGCGAAACAGTACCGCGAGAAGTCCTCGCGCGCCTACGCCGAGGACGAGCTGAGCGGCAACACCCACTCGCCCTCGATCTACCGCGTCAACGGTGTCGTGCGGAACATGGATGCCTGGTACACGGCCTTCGACGTCCTGCCCGGCGAGAAGCTCTATCTCAAGCCGGAAGATCGCATCCGGATCTGGTAGCTGGCTCTATGCGTCCTTGGCCAGAAAGCCTTCCGTGGTCGCATCATGCGCCGGGCGGCCGATGCGCTTGATCTCCCAGCGCAACTCCACGCCGGACTTCGCCTTCACCGCGGCGCGCACATCCTCGCCCAGCCCTTCGATGTCGGCTGCGGTCGCGTCCCCGGTGTTGATCAGGAAGTTGCAGTGCAGCTCGCTCACCTGCGCCCCGCCTCGCCGCGCCCCGCGCATCCCCGCCTCATCCACCAGCTTCCACGACGAGCGCTGGTTCGGCGTGCCCGGCGGATCGGGGTTGGCAAACGTAGACCCGCCCGTCTTCTCCCGGATCGGCTGCGTCGTCTCCCGCCGCGCCTTGAGAGCGTCGATCCGTTCGAGAATGGCCGCAGGCTCATCCTGCCTTCCCTCGAACAGCGCCTCGATGAAAATAAGCTCCTCGGCCGCTTCGGTATGCCGATAGCTGAAATGGAAGTCCGCGTTCTTGAGTACAATGCGCTTGCCTGAGCGGTCGAGCGCCACGGCCTCCACCAACACGTCCTTCGTCTCGCTGCCATAGCAGCCGGCATTCATGCGCAGCGCGCCTCCGATCGTGCCTGGCACTCCGGAGAAGAACTCCAGCCCCGCAATCCCGGCATTCGCCGCTGCCACCGAGACGCGCGCATCCAGCGCCGCAGCCCCCGCCGTCACGCGCAGCCCATCCGTCGCCACCTTGCCGAACGAAGGCCCCAGCCGGATCACCACGCCCGGCACGCCGCCATCGCGCACGATGACGTTGGAAGCAGCCCCCAACACCGTCACCGGAATCAGCGGATCGAGCTTCGAGAGAAACTCCGCCAAATCCTGCTCATCCTTGGGAAGAAAGAGCGCATCCGCCGCCCCGCCCACGCGGAACCAGGTGAAGGGCGCAAGCACCTCATTGGCGAGCAGTTTGCCGCGCACCGGCGGCAGGCGATCGATGAAACTGGTCATGGCTCAGGACTTAGCTTGATGCGCAGGTTGAGCCAAGTGGATCACGCGCCGTCAGGCGGCTTGTATTGGTCGATCCGAACCTTGAAGCCAATGCTTTCGAGCTCCGTCTTCATCGAGAGAAGCTCATGCTCGTTGTAGATGCCCAGCTCAATCTCTTTTCCCTCGAATCCTTTCCGCATCAAGGAAGCTGGCCCGACGCCGCTCAGGTGAGGAAAAAGTCGCTGCACAATCCTGGCGTCGTCAAGCGAAGGCCGGCTAAGCCAGCGCCCGAAAGCCGCACCGGCTGGATCTTTGGGCAACTGTCCAAGCGGCTCGTCGTAATGGACGTGCACATGCGCTTCGAAGCCGCACGATTTGCACCGCCACGTCTCCAGGGAGGCGGGCGCATCGACGACATCCCAGCCTTCGGATCCGCATTTCTCGCATTTCATGGCGCATCAATACGCCAGAACGCGCCGCGTGCGCTAGCGGCAGGCGTGCTGGCCGCCGACGTCCACGTGGAAGTGGTTGGCGTGGTCCTCATTGTAGTTCGGCCCGAGAGTCACATCGAACAGGTCGCAGGCGCGGTCGTGGATCTCGCGCAGGAAATCGCCCTTGGCGCCTTTGTTGTAGAAATCGCCCAGCACGGTGATTTCGCGGCCGTCGGCCAGCACGAAGCCGGCGACGTCTACCGCCTTGCCATAGGCATGCTCGGACAACCGATCATGACCGGCCACCGTGCGGCACTGGAACGAGCCGAACGCCTTGATCTCGACCACAGGCGAGCCGAGGTATTTTTCCGCTGCCGGGATCACCACATGCCGCTCCCAAAGATGCATCTTGGCAGCAAGGTCGCACGTCATCGGCATGGCTTCGGGCGCCTTCCATGTCGACATGGAGGCCTGCACGACCAGCGCTTCATTGTAGCCGCACCCGCTCTGATGGGCTGCCGGCACTTCGCGATAGCGCACGCCGGCGGCGGAGAGCGCATCGTGGCAGACGCCAACGTTCTCTCCGAGGGATGCAAGCTTCGCCTTGTCGCCGAGGACGCCATAGCGCGTGAGATCGGGCACGGCGCCATCGCGCGCGTGCTCATAGGCAGGGCGGGCAAAGTGGGTGTCTGCCCCGGCCGCATCAGCCGTGCGGTCTGCGATGGCGAACGCTCCCGCAATGGCGATGGCGAGGCCGGAGGCGATGGCGAGGAAAGGGTAAGCGCGTTTCATGCTGCGTGCATTGCAACGACGGCGCCTCGCCGCCTGGTTGAACGCAAAAAAGCGCCCGGAAGGTTGCGGA
>DASYKO010000482.1:0-7625 GCA_035995285.1 Hyphomonadaceae bacterium
GATGACAGGCGTATCGGCGATGGTGCTGGGGCTGATGCTGGCGGGATACGCCTTCGCGAATGGGTTGGGCGCGGGGATCGTCGAGGCGCTGGCGCCGCCCATGGTGGTGGTCACCCTGCAGGACGATGTCCGGCCTCCGCCGGAGAGGCACGAGACGGAGACGCTGTCGACGACGGTGGTCGCGCCCGAGCCTCCGCCGCCGACGATCCCGGACCAGAATTTCACAGCGGAGAAGAAATCGCCGATCGAGGGCGATGCGACGAAGCCGCCGGTTGATCCCGGCGCGGGCGTGACGCCGCCGCCGCGGAGCGTGACGCGCGCGCTGCCGAAGCTGGCGGCGAAGGACAAGCCGGAATATCCGCCGTCGGCGATCCGCGGCCACAAGGAGGGTACGACAGGGCTCGATGTCTGTGTCGACGCGCGGGGGCGCGCGACGTCGGTGAGCCTCGCGAGTTCGAGCGGGCACGAGATTCTCGACCAGGCGGCGATCAAGTGGGTGCGCACCACGCGCTTTGCGCCGGGCACGCTGGACGGCCAGGCCGCGGCGATGTGCGGGGCGCGCGTGTTCTACGAATGGAAGATCACGAATTGAGACTTTGAGTTTCCCCGAAGCCTTTCCGTCAGCGGGTAATGCCCCAATCGCTGATGGGCGCCTTGCTCTCCCCGGCAGGCGTTCGGGCTTCGGGGGAAGTGGGATGAGGAGAACGATGATGGCGAGCAAGGTGGTGAAGGCAGTCTGGCTGGTGCTGGCGATCGCCGGCAGCGCGGGACTGGTGCTGTGGATGTCCGAGCATGGCGATCTCACGCGCGACACGGCGGAGACGAACAAGTTCGAGATCGTGGAGTAGCACGAGCTGGGTCATTCTCTTTCAGCGGAACAAGGTGCGGACCCCCACCTGTCCTCCCCCTTGCAGGAGGGAGGGACCCTGAGGCTTTCAGCTTACAAACGGTCTGACTTCTGCGTCTGCAACTGCGATCGCAGTTCAGTGTCCAACTCCCACCACGCGGTCCCTCCCTCCTGCAAGGGTGAGGAGCGGTCCGCACAGCGGACGAATGAGTCCGGGGGACCAATTCGAGCGACGAACGACAGGTGGGGGTCTGCACCTTGTTCAGGTGTCAGCTAATGCGCGAGATCGTGATTGAGCAGTCTAGCGCGACTGCGCCCGGCGGCCGCGGCGGATGCGGGCGGGACGGGACCAGTAGTCGGGGTTGGTGCGGGTGACCTCTTCGCGGCGTGCGCGGGCGGCTTTACGCTGGCCCCAGGTGGCCACGTTCAGGAGGCCCCAGGCGAGGATAAGTGCGCCTGCGAAAGCTGCGATGCGGTAGAGAAGGGTCACGTCCATAGCTAGAAAATGCTCAGGCATGAAGGCGGTTCCGTTACGCGTATAAGTAAGTTGGGATCGTTTTTTACCGTCCGCAAGTGGGGCAACGCCCATGATTTCGAGGGGAAATTCCTCGTTGCCCCCTGACTCCAAAGGAAACTTCAGCGTGTCCCGCGGGCGCCGTCGATCACGCTGCGGCGGAGGCGGGTCATGCCGCGGATCCAGCGGTCGTAGTCGCCGGTCTTGCGCTGCATGTAGGTGGTGACCTGCGGGTGCGGGAGGATAAGGAAGCTTTCGGCGGCGAGGCCCTGCACCACCGCCTCGGCGACATCGGCCGGCGAGAGCACGCCATCGACATTCTGGGAGCCGGCGGCTCCGCCGAGCATGGGGGTGTCGACGGCCTGCGGGCACAGCAGGGAGACGCCGATGCCGTTTTCCTTTGCGGCGATAGCAAGGTGTTCGCCGAAGCCGATGGCGGCGTGCTTGGTGGTGGAATAGACGGCCGAGCCGATCTGGCTGAGGAGGCCGGCGGCGCTCACCGTATTCAAGAACCAGCCGCTCTTGCGCGCGATCATGCCGGGCATGGCGTGTCGGGCGGCGTAGACGTGGGCCATGACGTTAACGCCCCAGGCGAGTTCCCACTCGGCGTTGGTCGGCGAGCCCGGATTGTCGATGTCGGGATCTTTGCGGGAGATGCCGGCGTTGGAGCAAAAGAGATCGATGCGGCCGTATTCCTCTTCTGCCGCGCGTACGATGCCCTGAACGTCGCCTTCCTTGGACACGTCGCCGGTGACCGCCCAGAATGGCGCTGCATCGGGGTTGCTGCCGCGCGATCCATGCGCTGCGGCGAGCTCTTCAAGCGTCTTGTTCAGGGCGTCGCGATTGAGGTCGGCGATGAGGACGGCTTCGGCGCCTTCCTTCACGAACCGCACCGCCAGCGCCTTGCCGATGCCGCTGGCGGCGCCGGTAACCACGACGACCTTGTCCTTGACGTTCATGACACTTCCCTGACGTTCATGACACTTTTGCTCCGCGACGATCCAGTCCGCTGCTATCCCGGGCAGACCATGCCAGCAATGTGGGCAGACTCCAGCCTTTCCTTCGCGTGGACCGCGAGACGGCCAAGCCCGGACGCCTGAGAGATGAAAGCCGTAGCCTCGCCCCATTAACCCTGAATATCCCCGGGGCATCGAGTGGCCTGCTCTTTGCTTTCCGGGACAGGCCGGTGGAGGACTTCGCGCATGGCGCGTTTTGATAATGCTTTGGTGCTGATGCGGGCGCTCCGCGATCCGCGCGCGCGCCATATGCTCATTGACGCCGCAAAGGCGCATCAATCGATGCCTGCGCAGGAATGCCCGTGCTGCGGCACGGTCGCCGTATTCCAGCCCTATGGCACACCGCCCCAGATGGGCGTCGAATGTCCCAACTGCACCGCTTTCGAACGCCACAGATTGTTCTGGCTGCACCAGAAGCGTCACGGCTTCATCCGCCCTACAGACCGCGTGCTGCACTTCGCGGCAGAAGAGGCGATCACCAGCCTCGTGAAGCCGCTCGTGGCCGAATACAAGACCGCCGACCTGCGCCCGGAGCGCGGCGACCTTACCCTTAACATCGAAGCCATCGACCTTCCCGACGGGCGTTTCGACGCCGTCATCTGCTCGCATGTGCTGGAGCATGTGAACGACCGGAAAGCCCTCGCCGAGATCTTCCGTACGCTTTCACCGGGCGGCCGGCTGGTCGCGATGGTGCCGATGATCGAAGGATGGGAGTCCACCTACGAGGACCCCTCGATCGTCTCCGACAAGCAGCGCGAGATCCACTTCGGCCAGTACGACCATGTCCGCTACTACGGCCGCGATTTCCGCGACCGCGTGAAGGCCGCAGGATTTGCGCTGACGGAATACACCGCCACCGGCGCAGAATGCGTGAAGTACGGCGTGCAGCGCGGCGAGCGCATCTTCATCTGCGAGAAGCCTGCGGCGTAGTCTACGCTCAAACCGGACCGGCGCCCGTGGGCTATTTCGCCTGCGAGGGCGCTGCGCGTTCGATCATTGCCCCGATGATGTTGGAGTAGTCGTCCGTCCAGGGGCGCTGGCCGTCGCCAGGGGCATCCTGCCAGAGGCCGGTTGCGCGGGCGCGCGCGAGCTGGGCCTCGCTTTTCGAGACCAGCATCACTTCGGAGGACGTCGCGCCGTCCTTCTTCGCGGCGTCATCCGGGAAATAGTGCTGGTATAGCGCGTGGGCGCCGCTGGCTTCGACAACGCGGGAAAGAACCGACTTCAGTGCGAGATGGCGGTTGGAGATGTGGAATACAAGCACGCCGTTCGGCTTGAGGCGCGAGAGATAAAGCTGCATCGCCTCCTTCGTCATCAAGTGCGTGGGCACCGAGTCGGATGTGAAGGCGTCAAGCAGCAGAAGATCGAATTTGTCCTTCGGCTCGTTGGTGAGGCTGATGCGTGCGTCCCCCAGCACGATGTCCGCCTTGGGCTGGCAGGAGGACAGGAATGTGAAGTGAGCGGGGTTGGTGGCCACTTTCACGACCAGCGGGTCGATCTCGTAGAAACGCCAGACCTGGCCGTCTGTGCGGTAGCAGGCGACGGAACCGGCGCCGAGGCCGACGACTCCCACCTGTCGCGCGTCGGAGTAGATCTTGAACGACTGGCCGATGGCGCCGGCGGGGCCGTAATAGGTGCCGGGGATCAGAGCGCGCTCGGGCTTGAGCGATTGCACGCCGTGCAGCGTGGTTCCGTGCATCATGAAGCGGAAGCCGGGGCCGGGGTCGTTCTCGGCCGGCAGGTCGACGACGCGCACGACGCCGAAGAAGGAGCGGCCGGTCCAGTGCGGGCGCAGCACGTCGAACGCTGCGCCGATGGGGAGCGTACAGGCCAGCGCGATGGCGGCGCCAAGCGGGGCGCGGCGCGACAGGATGATGGCCGCGCCTGCCGGCAGGATGAACAGCAGCAAGAAAATGGGCGGCGGGCGGAGATCCATCACGGTGATGACGATGGCGCCTAGGGCCGCAACCGCAGCAAGGGCGAGGAGGACGAGGACGGGGCGGCTGATCTTCGCATTGCCGATGGCGAGGAGCGCCACGGCTGCAACCAGCATCAGCGGGTATTCGAGAACGTTGCTGAACAGCACCGGGGCAAGCAGCGCGTTGAAGGCGCCGCCGAGCACGCCTCCGAGGGACATGATGAGGTAGAACTGCGTGAGGTAACGCGCATCGGGCCGGCGGGCGTTGAGCGCGCCATGGCAGGCCAGCGCGATGAAGAACAGCGCCAGAAGGTCGGCACTCATGCCGATGAGTACGGACTTCGAACCCGAGAGCAGTGTGAGAGCGGCGGCCGCGGCTGCCAGCGGCGCAATGAGCACGGCCGCCTGATGCGAGATCAGCGGCTTCTTCGAGAAGGCGATCACGAACGTCAGAAGGTAGATCATCAGCGGCGGCGCCCAGAGGAAGGGGGCGGCGGCGACATCCGTCGTGATATGGCTGGTGGCGCCGACGAGCAGGCTGGAGGGCGCGAAGGAGAGCGCGAGCCAGATCAGCTTTTCGCGCCAGGCGGGGGCGGGCGCAGCCGAGGTCTGGGCGGGCGCGGCGCCGGCCTTGATGCCGGCCTGAACGATGGACCAGCCGGAGAAGAGCAGCACGGCCGCGAGGAGCGCGTAGCCGACGCTCCAGCCCTGGCTCTGGTCGGTGAGCGAGGTGAAGGGCTCGATGAGGAGCGGATAGGCGGCAAGGCCCACGAGGCTGCCGATGTTTGAGGCGGCATAGAGGTGATAAGGGTCGGCGGCGTCGGAGAGGCCTGAGCGCGCATACCAGGACTGGATCAGCGGCGCGGTGGCCGAAAGGGCGGCGAACGGCGGCGCGATCGAGACGGCGAAGGTGCCGATCAGCCAGAGCGCGGGGGCATCGGCGGGCGGATCGCCAAGAAGCCCGGACATGCGCAGCGGCAGGCAGAGGAAGCCGGCGGTGAGAACCACCGCGTGGATCAGCACTTGCGCTTTGAGCGAGGAGAGCCGCGAGAGGGCGTGGGCGTAGGCGTAGCCCAGCAGGAGCGCTGCCTGGAAGCAGACGAGCGAGACGTTCCACACCGCAGGCGCGCCGCCGAGCAGCGGCGTCGCCATGCGCGCGAACATCGGCTGGACGAGGAAGATGAGGCTCGCGCCGATGAAGGCGGTGGCGATGAAGGGCGCAGCGCTGATGCGCACCATGCGGCCGAGCGTTGCGGCTTCGGACATGCCATCGACCCCTGGGACTCGGCGCTCTGATGCGCCTTGTGCGGGAGTGAAGCACGTCTGAACTAATTCCGGCTTAAGCGCGGACAGGCGTTAGGAGTGTGGTGAGAGGTGTGAAGGCGCGAGAAAGGTTTGCGCGCACTGACTTCGTGTCTTCGTGTCTTCCTTCGTGTCTTTGTGTTGGAATCTTTCCTTGCAGCGCACGCCCCACCGAAGGCCTAAACACGAAGGCACGAAGACCACACAAAGACACGAAGAGAGCTGTGGGCGGTGAAGCGGCGGAGCTGAACTAGCCGGCGGGCGCGTAGACCACGCCGGCTTTCCATGCGGCAGTGATCTCCTCGAACGCGGCCTTGTAGGCAGGGCTGTCCTTTGCCGCCGGCGGCAGGATCATCTGGACCAGCTGTTTGCCCTTCCCTGTCTGCCAACCATAGGTGAGCACGGCGATGGGCGCGCCGCCGATGTTGAGCATGCGCGACTGGGCGAGGAGCGGGCCGGCTTCCGGATTGGTGGTGCTCTCGGGCTCATCCTGATTGATGACCGTGCGGCCATAGGCGGAGGTGCGGCGCAGGCCCTCATCCTGGAACCAGAAGACGAAGGCGCTGGCGTTCTTCACTACCGGATAGAAAGCGAGCCGCACCTTCTGGTCCGGCGAGGTGGCAAGCCAGGCATTGGCCGAGGCGTCGATCTTCCAGCCCTTGGGCGCGGTCTGGGCATGCGCGGTCGCGCTGAGAGCGAGGGCGGCGATGAGGAGGGTGAAGCGGAGCATGGGTGGAGTGTCGCGCTTGCGGGTGCAGTGGGCAAGGGAGAGAAGCTGTCACACGGCAGTGAACTTGCCCGTCAGTAGCCGTGAACGTGAATGACGGGCCAGGCCTTGGTCCAACGGTCGAGTGTTTCTCTCAACTCGTCGAGCGCATCGGCGATCTCGATCCGGGCGGCAAGATGGCGCTGCAGCATTCGGAGGCGCGGCAGCCGGTCTACGCACCATTGATGAAGCTTGTAGAGCCTTATCTGGTTGGACGAGACAAGCCGAAGGCGGATCGACAGCCATTTCATATCGCGTGCAATCTCGCGCCACTGGTCCGCAGTGATCGTGAAGAGGCCGGTTCGGTACCCTGAATTGTAGTTGGGCCAGTGCCGCCCGATGCATGGCTCGATGAGATCGTAGAGATCATCGCTGACGTTGACGGCTTCGAGTTCGCCGGAACGCGCTGCCGTCATCTGCCGGCTGGCTTCCTTGATATCGTGGCCGGTGTCGCGCAGGCCGGGAAGAAAAGCGAGGCTCAACCCGCGGCCATAGCCATGTCGGAGCGACCAGTCGTAATTATACTTCCACATGATTAGGCGTTTGCGGGGCAAACGCGGACAAGGGATTGAGGATCAGCGCGCGAACTTCTTGAACGTCGGCCGCTTGGGTTCGATCGCGGCGTCGCCGAGGCGGCGTTTCTTATCGGCTTCGTAGTCTTCGAAATTGCCTTCGAACCATTCGACGTGTGAATCGCCTTCGAACGCCAGCATGTGAGTGGCCACGCGGTCGAGGAACCAGCGGTCGTGGCTGATGATGACGGCGCAGCCGGGGAAGTCTTCGAGGGCGGCCTCAAGAGCTTGAAGCGTTTCGACGTCCAAGTCGTTGGTCGGTTCATCCAGGAGGATGAGGTTCGAGCCTTCCTTGAGCATCTTGGCGAGGTGGACGCGGTTGCGTTCACCGCCGGAGAGCTGGCCGACTTTCTTCTGCTGGTCGGTACCCTTGAAGTTGAAGGCGCCCAGATAGGCGCGGCTGGGCTGTTCGATGCCGCCGACCTCGATGATGTCGTTGCCGCCGGAGACTTCCTGCCAGACGGTGTTCTTGTCGTTCAGTGAATCGCGCGACTGGTCGATGTAGCCGAGCTTGACGGACTCGCCGACCTTGAACGTGCCGCCGTCAGGCTGTTCGCGGCCGGTGATCATCTTGAACAGCGTGGTCTTGCCTGCGCCGTTGGGCCCGATGACGCCGACGATGCCGCCGGGGGGAAGCTTGAACGACAGGTCTTCCATCAGGAGCTTGTCGCCGAAGGCCTTGTTGAGATG
>DASYKO010000483.1:0-4389 GCA_035995285.1 Hyphomonadaceae bacterium
GTGCGTTTGGAATAGCTGTTCAGCACGCGAACGCTCTCGCCCTTGCCGGCGTCGTTCTGCGCGAGGCCCTCGACGACAAGTTTCAGCCCCGGCGAAACGTACACCAGCTTCACCGGCTCGCCCTTCTTGATCAGGGCGGGCTGCTTCACGTCCGCAGTCTGCAGCGGCTGGCCGGCTTTCAGGCCGCGCTTTGCTTCCATGCCTATTGCGAGAGCCATGTCGGAAATCACGAAACGGCCGGGCATGGCCTTGTCGCTATAGTCCACGTCCTCATCGGAAATGCGCTGCCCGCGCGCGACATCGCGGATCAGCACGATGGCCTCACCGGAATCGGCCTTGCCGCCCGCGAGCGGTGCGCTGATCTGCGGCGCCGGATTGGCCTGCCGCGCAACATTGGCTTGCTTCGCCACGGGCGCATTGCCTGTCGTGCGCGTCACCCAGATCGGCTGGTCGAGCGGGATGGCGAGGATGACGCCGGATTTCTTTGCCACCGACGTCACGAACACGGGATCGATGGCGAGCTTCTGTCCGACAGGCGGGGCAGGGCCGATGAGGATGGCGGCCGCGTCCCCCGTCACCGGCGCGATATCGCCAAGCGAAATCCAGTCGCCCTTGACCGCGATCTGCGCATGCGCAGGCGCGACGAGTGCGAAGAGAGCAAGACCAAGAAGCGCTGCGCGGATCATGAGGCCTACCGCAGGTTGGTTGTTGAGCGCAGCATCTCGTCGGTGGTGGTGATCACCTTCGAGTTCATCTCATAGGCGCGCTGCGCCATGATCAGGTCCGAGATCTCGGTCACCGCGTTGACGTTCGAGGTCTCGAGGAAGCCCTGCTGCATGAAGCCGAAGCCCACCGATGCCGGCTGGCCGCGGTTGGCCGTGCCGGACGCCGGCGTCTCAAGGAACAGGTTGTCGCCGATGGCCTCAAGGCCCGCCGGGTTGACGAAACGCGCCAGTTCAAACGCGCCCACATCCTGCGGCGCCGATCCATCCGGCATGATCGCCGAAACCACGCCCTCGCGGTTGACCGAGATCGAGACGGCTTCCTGCGGAATGGAAATGCCCGGCGCCACGATGAAGCCGTCTTCCGTGACAATCTGGCCGTCCGCAGAGCGCGAGAAATTGCCGGCGCGCGTATAGGCGTCGCGGCCGTCCGGCATCTGCACGATGAAATAGCCCTCGCCGTTGAGGGCGACGTCGTACTGGTTCTGCGTCTGGGTGATGTTGCCCTGCTCGGTCACGCGATAGACCGACCCGGCCTTGACGCCCACGCCGACCTGAACGCCGGTCGGCACAACCGTACCTGTGTCCGAGGATTTCACGCCCATGCGCTCGACGTTCTGGTAGAGCAGATCCTGGAACTCCGCGCGCTGGCGCTTGAATCCGGTCGTGTTCATGTTCGCGATGTTGTTCGCGATCACCTCGACGTTGAGCTGCTGGGCCTGCATGCCCGTGGCGGCGGTGTTGAGTGCGCGCATGGTCTAATCCTCAGTTCTTATCCGACCCGCGACAGCTTCTCGATGGAAGAGCCGCGAAGTTCATCCTGTGTGGAGATCATGTTGCTCACCGCGGCATAGGCGCGGCTGATCTCGATCATGTCCGTCAGCTGCACGACGGCGTTGACGTTCGAGCCTTCGACAAAGCCTGACGATACATGGCTGTTCGTGGGCGCACGGGGCGTCTCGCCGGTCGAGCGCCACAGATTGCCGCCCATTTTTTCCAGCGCGGCGGGAGTGTCGAACGCAACAGTCTTGATCGTGCCGATCTGCGCGCCATCCTGCTCGATCGAGCCCTCACGCGAAATCGACAGCGGCCCGCCGGAAGGATCAACGCTGATCGGCCCGCCCGAGCCCATCACCAGTTCGCCTGACGCCGTGACGATCTGCCCCGCTGGGCCCACCGTGAAGCGCCCGTCGCGCGTATAGGCCTCGCCCTTCGGCGTCTGCACCACGAAGAAGCCTTCGCCCTCGATCGCCATGTCGAGCGGATTGCCGGTCTGTTCCATCGGCCCGGTCGAAAAGTCGCGCTGCAGCTGCCAGGCGTCGACGAAGTCGATCTCGTTGGGAATATCCTTGGCCATCGCCGGCTTCTCGGTAAGCTTGCGCATCACCAGCGCCTCGGCCTTGAAGCCGGCGGTGGTGAGGTTGGCGAGGTTGTTCGCGGTCGTGTCCATCCGGTCTTGCAGCATGCGCTGCGCGGACAGGCCGACCATAAAGGAGTTGTCCATAGCGAAGCCATTTGTCCTGAACCGCGCGCTTTCGGCGTGATCCGGGATGAGGCTGTCCGCCCGCGTCTTCTGCGGCAGGCGTATGAGTTAACGCTGTCATCATGGGCGTTTGCAGTTAACGGGGTGTTGCCGGGGCTTAAGGCCGCGCAGGGCTGACCCGGCAGAAATTACCCATCGGAACCAATCCTTAACCATAGGAGGACGAATTTGCCGGGTGTGACCGGCGTTCTGCCGGCGATCCGTATTTTGCAGATTCCGAGGGGCCGATGGCCAAGAAGGAAAAAGCCAAAAAGGGCGAAAAGCCCGCAGAAGAGGCTGAAAAGCCCGTAGCAGGCGCCGAGGGCGCTGAAGGCGAAGCTGCGCCGAAGAAGAAGCTGGCCGGCAAGACGCTGATCCTCTTCATCGTCCTCCCCGCCGTCCTGGTTCTGGGCGGGGGCGGGGCGGCTGCGGCCATGTTGCTCGGCGGCGGCAAGAAAGCCGAAGCGGAAACGGCTGAAGGCGAGCACGGCGCTGAAGCCGGCGAACACGGTGAAAAGAAAAAGCCTGCGAAGAAGGAAGAGAAAAAAGAAGAAGGGCATGGCGGGGGAGGCGAACACGGCGCTCCCGCAAAAGAGGGCGAAGGCACCGCCGCCGCCGCGGATATCGGCAGCCTCACCGTGGGCGAGGACGGCAATCCCTCCTACTACAACATGCCCAAGCTGATCGTGAACCTCGCCGGCAATGGCGGAGATTCACAGCTGCTCGAACTCGTGCTGACGCTGGAAGCTTCCGACGCCTCGGCGTTCGACGAAGTCGGGCCGGAAATGCCGCGCCTCAAAGATCAGTTCCAGTCCTTCCTGCGCGAGCTTCGCGTGGAAGACCTCAACGGTTCGGCAGGCTCCTATCGTCTCCGCCTCGAGCTTCTGCGGCGCTTCAATGCGGTCATGGCCCCGGCCAAGGCCGATGCGGTGCTGATCGAAAGCTTCCTTGTGATGGAGCAATAGCCAAGTGGCTGGCGAGACCACAGACGCGGAAATGGCTGCGGCCTGGGATGCGAACGCCAAGGGCGGGGACAATTCCTGGGAAGCCGAAACGTCGCCGGGCGGAGGCCCGCCCGATGCTGCGCCGCAGTCGGTTGCGTCTGCGGCCGTGGGCTCCGAGCGCATCCTCAACCAGGACGAGATCGACTCACTCCTCGGCTTCTCGCTGGAAGAAGAAAACGGCGCCAAGCGCAACGGCATCCGCGCCCTCATCAATTCGGCGCTGGTCTCCTACGAACGCCTGCCGATGCTCGAGGTCGTGTTCGACCGCCTCGTGCGCCTGATGACCACGTCTCTGCGCAACTTCACGTCCGACAACGTGGAAGTGTCGCTGGATGCGATCCAGTCGATGCGCTTCGGCGATTATCTCAACTCGATTCCGCTGCCGGCCATCCTCGCCGTGTTCAAAGCCAAGCAGCTCGACAATTTCGGCCTGCTGACGGTCGATTCGAACCTCATCTACTCGATCGTCGACGTGCTGCTCGGCGGCCGCCGCGGCACAGTGGCGATGCGCGTCGAAGGCCGCCCCTACACCACGATCGAGCGCGTGCTGGTGACGCGCCTGGTCGAAGTGATTCTCCACGACGCCCGCAAGGCGTTCGATCCGCTCACCGCCGTCGATTTCGAACTCGACCGCATCGAGACCAACCCGCGCTTCGCCGCCATCGCCCAACCCGCCAACGCCGCCATCCTGGTGAAGCTGCGCATCGACATGGAAGACCGCGGCGGACGCTGCGAGCTGCTGCTGCCCTACGCCACGCTGGAGCCGATCCGAAAGATGCTGCTGCAGAACTTCATGGGCGAGAAGTTCGGCCGCGACAACATCTGGGAAGGCCACCTGGCCACTGAACTCTGGTCGGCCCCCACCACGCTGCGTGTCGTGCTCGATGAATTCAAGGCGCCGCTGGGCAAGATCATGAACCTCCAGGTCGGCGACACGCTGGTGATGAACGCCACGCCCGATTCCAAAGCTCAGCTGATGTGCGGCGACATCCACCTCACACACGGCCAGGTCGGCCGCCTTGGCCAGAAAGTGGCCATGCGCGTCGAGGCGCCGATCACCCATGCTGCCAAGAAACGCGTATTGGAGGCCCGTTGATGACCCTGCCGTCGAACATGATTTCGCTGGGGATCGAGGTCTTCC
>DASYKO010000484.1:0-11737 GCA_035995285.1 Hyphomonadaceae bacterium
GGCTGGATGACGCCCAAGGACTATGCAGATGCGCTCGGCGCCGGCCGGGTCGCTGCGCTACGCCAGGGCTCCGCGCCCCGGCCTCTTGCCGACGACGTCAATGAAGACCCAAATCAGCAAAGGACTCTCGCTATCGCTGGATGAAAAACGGGGGTCACGTCATCGTCGATAATTCTTGGGACGCCGATGCCATCAATGTTTGGATCGAGCTTCCGGAAGCGATGACCCACAACCCGGTTGTAGTTAAAGACGATGGCTCGGGAATGACGGCCATCGAGATGGAGTCGGAGTATCTTTTTATTGCGCGAGATCGACAGTCCCGACGTGGCGAACGTACGCCCAAGTTTAATCGGAAAGTGAAGGGGCGCAAAGGAATTGGAAAATTCGCCGGGCTGACCTTAGCAAGCAGAATGACCATATCCTCTTCTGCTCGCGGCAAACGCTCGACCGTTGAGATCGACAAAGAGGCTTTGATTCAGGCGCAGCAGGATCTTGAAAAGGTCAATTTGCCGCTTGAAGAAATTGAAATCGATGGCGACGAAACTGGAACGTCCATAGTCCTTTCGAATCTTGATGAACGCTTGAATTTTCCGACGCCCGAGCAGCTTCGGGAAATACTCGTCCACGAATATGGGCGTGAGGACACCTTCAAAGTCTTCGTGAATGGAACTCCGCTTACCGTGGCAGACGTTCCGGGGAAGACACATGCAGTGGTTCAAGCGCTTCCGACCGCAGGCCCTGTCTCTCTCCAATTCACCGTGGCAACCGGCTCGAAAGCCCCAAAATCTCCAGGCATCGTTCTAAAGGTTGACGGCAAGGTGGTTGGTACACCCCAGATGTTCGGACTCGATGACGACGAAACAATACCCGCCAAGCTCGCCAAAAGAGTCTATGGGGTTGTCGAAATCACCGGCGGCACCGATCTGGTAAGTGCAGATTGGGGGGTGATGATCGAGAACAGCAAAGCGTTTCAAGAGACGAAAGCGCTGATACAAGAGGAAGTAAAAAAAGAACTTCGCGAAACGCACGCGAAGGATCTCTCAATGCAAAAGGCGAGATTGACGCGGCAGGTCAATCAACGGCTCGCAGAGCTTCCCGAGAATCGCCGGCGATTCGCTGAGCTCGCATTGAATCGCATTCTGGCTAAATTCTACGGTGAAGCTCCTGATCGCATTTCGGTGATCGCCGACGTTGCTTTGGACGCAATGGAGCACGATGCGTACTGGGTTGTATTTCAGGAGATCGATCAGGCAAGCGAAAGAGGTGTTTCGGCATTTGCAGAGTCACTGGAGCAGTTCGGTTTGCTCGAGTTGGCGACAATCGGTTTGCAGGCGCGGCATCGCCAAGAATTCCTCGATTTTTTGGATCGCCTTTTAGAGAACACCGCAACATTGGAAGCGGACGTTCACACGGCCATCAAGTCAAATCTTTGGGTCCTTGGTCGAGCCTATGCCGCGCTGTCGTCTAACGAGTCGCTTCGCAAAGTCGTTGAGCGTTACTTCGAAGCTAGGTACGCGGGTCCGTCCGGCTCGACGCGTCCTGACTTGTTGCTCTCGCAAGATTTTGCCGACCGATATTTGCTGATCGAGTTTAAGCGACCAAGCCATCTAATTTCGCGAGACGACGTGAGCCAAGCGGAAAAGTACAGGGACGAACTCAGCCCTCACCTTCCATCAGCTTCAAGATTCGACATAATGCTCATGGGCAAGGGTCGTGTTCCCACGCTCGATCTCAATCGCCTTGCGCAAGGTATTCAAATTCAGTCTTACGCTGGCCTAGTATCGGCCGCGCGGACCGAAGTTGATTGGATTCTTCGATCGCTCACCTGACTCTACTTCCCGCAATTCCCCGCAATCGCCTCGCCGGCAAAGGCCTTCTTCACAAAGGGCGTCGAGTCCTTCAGCGAGCCATTCACCGTGCCGGAATGGTCGAGCGCGGGATAGACATGGCGCTCGATCACCGCCCCCGCCGCGCAGGCATCCTTGAACAGGCGATCCTGTCCCGGCGCCGGCACATCCTGATCCTTGCCGCCCGTGCCCATGAAGACCGGACCCTTCACCTTCAGCGTCGAATACGACATCAGCGGGAAATACTTCGCCACCACCGGCGTCGGATCCTTGGTGAAGGCGTTGGCCTGGCTGAGGCCCTCCTTCTCGATCTGATCCCACGCCGGGGTGAGACATGCCGTGCGTGTCGTCTCGATCACGGGCTTGGCCTTCTCGGTGATGTAGTCCGAGATATGGAATTCCGGATCCGCCTGCTCCACCAGATAGAGAATGTAGAGCGTGTAGGCGAACACTCCTGAGACCTTGTTCGGATCGCGATCCGCAGGCGCCACAGTCGCTGTGAAGTAAGGCGTGCCCGTCGCGACCGTGCCGCGGATATCAAGCTCCGGGGCGTAGGATGCTGCCTCGGCCGCCGTGGCGAACGCCGCGCCGCCGCCCTGGCTCTGGCCGACCAGCACGACCGGCTTGCCGATCTTGTACTGCGGATCGCCCTGCACGGCGCGGATGCTGTCGAGCACCGACCACGCAGCAGGCCGCGTCGCCAGATACGGATGCCCGCCCGGCGTGCCGAGGCCCTGATAGTCTGACGCCACAACCGCATAACCCTGCTTCAGCCAGTGACCGAGATACGCCGCATCCCGCTCCGACCGCTTGGTCCACGACGGCGCGCAGACATCCGCGATGCCCACCGTGCCATGCGCCCACGCAATCAGCGGCCAGCCTTCCGCAGGCGCCTCGCCCTTCGGCGTGAACAGCACGCCCGACACAGCGACCGGCGTCTTGCCGTCGAGACCATCCTTCGAGGAATAGAGAATGCGCGTCGCCGATCCGGCATCCGCTAGGGAGACACTCTCAGGCTGCGCCTCCGCCCGGATTATCTTGCCCGCGTCAGCAGGCGCAGGCCCACCGGGATTGTAGAAATCCGTCAGCCCGCCATCGCCCTGCGCCGGATCAGGCGCGATCGTCGGAACGGCCGCAACCTCTGGCGCTGGCGCCGGAGCAGGCGCCGGCTTTTCGCCGCACGCGCCAAGCGCAATCGCCGCAACGCTGCCAGCCAGCAAACCCAACATCCGCGTCATCGCATTCTCCGTGCTCTCGCACGGAGGCATAGACCCGGCCCTTGCCCCACGCCACCCCCTGCCCCGGCGTAAGCGCCGCTTACGCCGGAACAAGAGGCAGAACCTACTTCTCGAGCTGCGCCTTGATCTCGGCGAGACCGCTTTCATAGATGCCGGTCAGCGCATCCATCGCGTCCTTATCCTTGCCGGCGTCGGGCACGTAGTTGCCGCTCCACGTAACGGTGGACATGCCCTTGCCCTTCGCCGTGACCTTGAAGGTCGACGAATAGTGCGTCACCGGCACGGGCGCCGAGATGAAGGTGTAGGAATAGAAGCGCTTCTTCGTGCTGCGCCCGGTCTGCAGCTCGACGAAAGTCGCCGCGCCGTCCTTTGTCACCAGCGTACGCGTGGGCGGTTTCTTGCCGTCCTCGGAGCAGCTGCCGATGGCCGGATGCCACGCCTTGATCGCGCAGAATGCACCGATCTTTGCCCAGACCGCATCGGGCGATCCGTTCACATCGACGCTGCGGGTAAGCTCGGCATGCGGCGTCGGCAGGGCCACCGCGTTGACGGCAGTGAACAGGCAGACGGCCACCGCCGCGCCGGCAATCCGGGCAATGGCGTAGGGAGTCCGTTGGAGGGGGGAGAGAGACTTGTTGAGCGGCATTTTGCGCTTCCTTCTTGGGAGCGGGCCAGAAATCGGCCCGGAAGCCAGCCATCCCACGGTAAGCCGGAGCGCAGCCAGTTCAGGAACTGAACCTCTGCAGATACAGATTCTGAAGCGGAAAACGCTGCGTCCCGACTGAAGCCACGTCCAGCGGCGCGGCGTCCTGCCCGCCCGATCTTTTCCTTACGTCATTCTTAACTGCTCAACGCGACCTTGCCGCCACTCCAATTCCGGAATGTTTCTGCTAGCTTCGCCTCATGCCTTCCGTCACCCGCCTCGATCCCAAGACGATCTTCACGCCTGAAGAGTGGACCACCCTGTCGAAGCATTCGCAGTGGAAGGGCCCGGCGCTCATCGTGTTCGCGTGGGCGGTCATCATCGGCGCCGGCGCGCTTTTCATCTACGCGCCCAACCCGCTCACCTACATCCTCGCCGTGATGCTGATCGGCGCGCGACAGCTCGGCCTTGCGATCCTGGAACACGACGCGGCGCACGGCGCTCTGCACCCGAACGCGAAGCTTAACGACTGGATGGCGGAATGGCTGTGCGGCTCGGCCGTCGGCGGCAGCCTGAAGCGCTATCGCCCCTACCACCTCACCCACCACAAATACACCGAGCAGCAGGAAGACCCGGACCTCGGTCTCTCGCGCCCCTTCCCGATCACGCGCAAGTCGCTGAACCGAAAACTCCTCCGCGACCTCACCGGCCAGACATTCTACAAGCAGCGCATCAAGCCCTTCATCGCGCGCCTCAAGGGCGAGAAGCGCAATCCGCCGCGCGTGCCGGACACTCCCGGCCGCCGCTTCTGGATCGTCAACGGCGTCATCATCGTGGTTACAACCGCGCTCGGCTATTGGTGGGCATGGCCCGTTCTCTGGGTCGTCCCGATGGCGACCTGGTTCCCGCTCGTCACACGCCTGCGCTCCATGGCCGAACACGCGATGGTCGGCACGGAGGATGATCCCTTCACCCACGCCCGCACGACTCTAGCCAACCCGATCGAGCGCCTGCTGATCGCACCGTTCTGGGTGCACTATCACTGCGAGCACCACGTCTTCATGTACGTGCCCTGCTACAATCTCGAGAACACGCACAAGCTGCTCATCAAGAAGGGCTACGGCCCGAGAATGCGCATCACTAAAGGCTACAGCGAAGTCCTCAAGCGCTGCGCCTCGAAGATTGAAGACGCCATGCCGCCGCCGCCCCGGCCCGTCGAGCGCCTAGCGCGCGAGCCCGGCATGGACTTCTGAGCCAGGTTTTTGGGGCAGTAGCCACGCCAGCCCGCCAACGCTAGCCTCCCGCAAAATGGGAGGCAGACATGCCCGGCGCCCTTCACGGCCTCAAAGTCCTCGACTGCACGCATGTGATCGCGGGCGCGTGGTGCTCGCTGATGCTGGCCGATCTCGGCGCGGACGTGATCAAGATCGAAAGCCCGGAAGGCGAAGGCACGCGCGGCAATCCGGATTCGGCTTTCAAGCCGTTCGACTTCGTCAACCGCAACAAACGCGCCATCGCCCTCGACGTCACCAAGCCCGAAGGCGCCGCCATCGTCCGCCGCCTTGCCGAAACCGCAGACATCTTCGTCGAGAACTACCGCGTCGGCGCCATGGCGCGGAACGGGCTCGGCTATGAACACATCCGCAAGGTGAAACCCGACATCATCTATTGCTCCATTTCCGGCTTCGGCCAGACGGGGCCATACAAGGACCGCGGCGGGTTCGACCTCATCACCCAGGCCATGTCCGGCATCATGAGCTTCACCGGAGAGATCGGCTCCACCACGCCCACGGCCTGCGGCGTTCCAGTGTCAGACCTAAACGCCGGCCTCTATGGCGCCCTCTCCATCCTCGCAGCGCTGCAGCACAAGGCAAAGACCGGCGAGGGCCAGTATGTCGAAACGTCCCTCTTGGAAGCCGCCCTCTCTTACACCGTCTGGGAAACCGGCAAGCACCTGATGACCGGCGAGGTCGCCAACCGCTCCGGCTCCCGCCACCGCCTCGCCGCGCCGTACGAGGCGCTCAAGACGAAGGACGGCCACATGGTCGTCGGCGTGAACTCCCAGCGCCTGTGGTCGAAACTGTGCAAGGCGCTCGGCGATTCCGAACTCGAACACGATCCGCTGTTCGCCAAGAAATACGTCCGCCTCGAAAACCGCGACAAGCTGCAAGTGCGCCTCGAAGCCATCCTCTCCCGCGGCACGACTGAAGAATGGATACAGCGCCTCCTCGCCGAGGGCGTCCCCTGCGGCCGCATGAACACCATCGCCGAAGCGCTCCAGGACCCGCAGGTGCAGGCGCGCGAAGTCCTCACCGAAATCGACGGCCGGAAATTCCCCCGCGCGCCCATGCGCATGTCGAAGACGCCCGTCGGCCTGACACGCGGCTCGCCCCGCATCGGCCAGCACACGCGCGAAGTGCTTGCCGGCGCGGGCCTTTCCGCATCCGAGATCGAAACGCTCGCAGCAAGCGGAACCATCAAGCTCGACGGAGCCGCCCAATGACCGGTCCAGTATCAGGCGAAGTCCGCCTCGACCGCCCCGCGGACCACGTCGCCCGCTTCACCATCGACAACCCGCCGCGCAATGCGCTGGGCACCGCCCTGCGCGAACAATTCCTGGCCCAGCTCGATGCCCTCGAAGCCGACGCCAGCATCCGCTGCGTGATCATCACCGGCACAGGCGCCGCCTTCTGCTCCGGCGATGATCTCCGCGAAGCCGCCACGCGCGGCACAGGCGCGCAAGACAGCCTGCGCCAGTTCGGCAAGCTGCTCGCCCGCGTCGAGAGCTTCCGCTGTCCCGTCATCGCGCAAGTGAACGGCCACGCCGTCGGCGGCGGCCTCGAACTTGCCCTCTGTTGCGACATCCGTGTCGCCGCGCCCAACGCCACCTTCACCGCCGCCGGCGTCAATGTCGGACTGATGGCGTCCGTCTTCCGCCTGCCCCGTCTCATCGGCGTCGCGCGCGCGAGGCGCATGCTGCTCACCGGCCTGCCGACAGACGCCGTGCGCGCCCAGGACTGGGGCCTGATCACCGACCTGGTCGAAGCGGAGTTCCTCGCGGAAGAAACCCTCAACCTCGCCCGCCGCATCGCCTCGCGCGCGCCGCTCTCGGTAGAGGCCGCCAAACGCCAGTCCGGCCGCGCTTTCGATCATACGGCTGAAGAGGCGCAAGCAGCCGCCCGCAGCGAACTCGAAATCCTGTCGAAATCAGCCGACCACCGCGAAGGCCTCGCCGCCTTCGCCGAACGCCGCGATCCCCAGTTCAAGCGAAGCTGAAAACAAACGGCCTCGCCCGCAAGGACGAGGCCGCATATTACCTCAACCCGAAATCCTCAGAACTGCAGCAGCGCCGAAACGCCGAAGCTGTCGAGCGAGTCATCGTCGATCTCATAGCGCGTGTATTCGGCGCGGATACGGGCGATCAGCACCGCGAACTGGATGCCCCCGCCATAGGCAAAGCCCCCGCCGTCAAAGTCGCCGCCCGGCACGTCGCTCTCGATCGTCATGTTGGCGTAGCCCGCGCGGAGGAACGGCTCCGGCAGGAAGGGGATCGGCAGCCAGGCCGTCCCGAACACGCCATACTCATTGTCGACGCCCACATCCGCCGTCACGCCGGGCGAGATATCGACCTCGCCATCGACCAGGCCGATAGCCAGCTCGCCCTCAACGCCGAGGAAGGGATTGAACTTGTAGCCAGCGCGGGCCAGCGCCGATCCGACGAACGCATCGTCCCCGCCCGGCTGCTCGACCTTGAAGGCCGTATATCCCACCCCGCCATAGATCTGGGCCGAGGCGGCAGGCGCGCAGATCACTGCTGCCACAAGGCCGGCAGCAACCGCTGTCAGAAGCTTGTTCATGAGAATCCCCTTCCAGGTCCGCCACATCGCGGCGAATCAAGCCTACACGTTGCCCCACAGCCTCCCTAGAGGCTCCTGATTTGAACCTTGGCCCGGCAGCGCTTACTTTCCCGTCATGATCATCCCCGATCCTCCAGAAAACGAGCCCGAAAACGGGCCAGAAACGGCTGGCGCCGCCGAGCCGGAAATCGTCGGCCTGGCCGACGACGCGCCGGACGAGGAGGATATCGAGGTCCGCGATGTGACTTCGGAGTCACAAGACGAACCGGCGCCGGCCGGGCCGCGCCTGCTCGGCCCCGACGTGATCAGGGACAATCTGAAACGATTGCCGGGCAAGCCGGGCGTCTACCGCATGTTCGGGGAAGGCGCGGAGCTCCTCTATGTCGGCAAGGCGCGCAACCTGAAGGCGCGCGTCGGCAGCTACGCCAAACTCGGCGGCCACACCCAGCGCATCGCGCGCATGATCTCGCTCACCCGCACGATGGAGTTCGTGGTCACGGCGAGCGAGACGGAAGCCCTGCTCCTCGAAGCCAACCTCATCAAGCGCCTCAAGCCGCGCTTCAACATCATCCTGCGCGACGACAAGAGCTTCCCGCACATCCTGATCCGCGAAGACCATGAAGCGCCGCAGGCGCTCAAGCACCGCGGCGCCAAGAAAATCAAAGGGCAGTACTTCGGCCCCTTCGCGTCTGCAGGCGCCGTCGACCAGACGCTGGACACGCTGCAGAAAGTCTTCCTCCTGCGCACCTGCACCGACAACATCTACGCCACGCGCTCGCGCCCCTGCATGCTGCACCAGATGGGCCGTTGCTCTGCCCCCTGCACCGGCCTTATCCCGCTCGACGAATACCGCGACCTGGTCCGCGAGGCCGAACGCTTCCTCAATGGCGATGCCGAAACGCTGATGGAACAGCTGGCCGAACAGATGGACCGAGCAGCCCAGAGCGAGGACTATGAACGCGCCGCTCGTCTCCGCGACCGCATCCGCGCCTTGGCGGCAGTGCGCCAATCGCAAAGCGTCAACCCCGAAGGCCTGGTCGAGGCCGATGTCTTCGCCATCCATTGCGAGGCCGGCCAGTCGGCAGTGCAGGCCTTCTTCTTCCGCGCCGGCCAGAACTGGGGCGCCACCGTCTGGTATCCCAAGCACGACCGTGAGGACACGCAGGCCCAGATCCTCTCCGCCTTCTTGGCGCAGTTCTACGACGACCGCCCTGTCCCTAAGATGATCCTCCTTAGCCACGACATCGAGGAAGTCGAACTCATCACCGAAGCTCTCGAACTCAAGGCCGACCACAAGGTCGAAATCCGCACGCCCCAGCGCGGCGAAAAGCTCCGCATCGTTGACCAGGCCCTGCTCAACGCCCGCGAAGCCCTCGGCCGCAAGCTCGCCGAAACGCAAAGCCAGGCAAAGATTTTCGCCGCCGTGCAGAAAGTGTTCGACCTGCCCGAACTTCCCAAACGCATCGAGGTCTACGACAACTCCCACATCATGGGCACGAACATGGTGGGCGGCATGATCGTCGCCGGCCCCGAGGGCTTCGAGAAAAACGCCTACCGCAAGTTCAACATCAAGGACGAAACCATCGAACCCGGCGACGACTTCGGCATGATGCGCGAGGTCATGCGCAGAAGGTTCGGCCGCCTGAAAAAGGAACAGGAAGAAATCGACGCGCTCTATGCGGCAGAAGCCGAAGCCGCCGGCGCCTTGCCTTCACCGCCGAAGGCTGGGGAGGTGGCGGCTGACCCGCAGGGTCAGACGACGGACGGGGATGCCCCGAGCCTCGCCGCACCTGAAAGTGCGCGCCGCCGCGCCGACGCCTGGCCCGATCTCGTCCTGATCGACGGCGGCCTTGGCCAGCTGTCAGCCGTACGCGAAGCCATCGCCGAAGTCGGCTTCAAGGAAGGCGAACTCAACCTCGTCGCCATCGCCAAGGGACCGGACCGCAATGCCGGCCGCGAGCAATTCTTCCGCCCCGGCCGCCAGCCCTTCCAGCTCCCGCCCAACGATCCCGCGCTCTATTATCTCCAGCGCCTGCGCGACGAGGCGCACCGCTGGGCCATCGGCGCGCATCGTACAAAGAGAGCCGCCGCCAATTTCGGCCAGAACCCGCTCGATGAAATCCAGGGCATCGGCCAGCGCCGCAAGAAAGCCCTGCTTAGCCGCTTCGGCTCCGCCAAAGGCGTCAGCAACGCAACAGCCGAAGACCTCGCCACCGTAGAAGGCGTCAACGCCTCACTGGCCCAGCGCATCTACGACCATTTCCACGGGGGCTAGGCCGTGGCCGATTTTTCCACCGACCGCCGCAAGGTCGAACTCGCCCCGCACGACCCCAAATGGGCCGTGCAGGCCGCCGCTGAGTCAGGGCGCCTCGCACAGGCCATCGGCCCGACGCTGATCCGCATCGAGCATGTCGGCTCGACATCCATCCCCGGCATCCGTGCCAAGCCGACCATCGACCTGCAGCCCATCGTGAGATGCGTTGCCGACCTCGACGCGCGCCAGCCTCAAGTCGAAGCGCTGGGCTATGTCTGGCGCGGCGAGTTCGGCATCCCCGGCCGGCGCTACTGCGTCCGCGAGAAAGACGGTCGGCGGCTATTCCACGTCCACTGCCACCAGGATGGCCACCCCGAGATCGCGCGCACCCTCGTCTTCCGCGACTATCTCCGCGCCCACGCCGAAGAAGCCAGGGCCTACGAGATGCTGAAGATCGCCTGCGCCGCCGCGCATCCCGACGACTCGCATGCCTACAGCAAGTCCAAGGGAGACTGGATCCGCGCCTGCATCACCCGCGCCGAAGCGTGGGCGGCAGCCCGCTAGTCCTTCGACTTCAGCAGGTCCAGCATGTTCGCGCCCTGCTGCTTCAGGTCGCGCGAGAAATGCTCGGCGCGGGTGCGCGGCATGCGCCATCCCACACGTACCGGAGGAAATCCTTCCACGATCTGCTTGGTCTCGGCGAGGCCCCAGCCCGTGTACTCCCGAACCACCTTGATCACGTTGATCTTGTTGGGCCCGGGCGCAACCATGAAAAGATCAACCAGCTCTTCCCCCGCCGCCGGCGTCACCGTCTCCGACGGCGCCGAACTCCATCCGCCTGCTGTCGGGAAGGACCGGCCCAGCTCCGCCGCCACGGCCCTCGCCTCCGTCCACGGAAGCTGATGGCGCACGCCGATATAATAGCGAATGTCCGGCGAGGGCACGGCCCCGCTCACAACCACCGGCGCAATCACCTTGCGAGCCGTCGCCGCCAGCTGGAGTTCCTGCAGCACGTCCGGGCTCTCATTGGCCGACGGCGTCACGATCAGCACCAGCCCCGCCGATCCTTCGATCCCCGCAACGATTTGCCCAGGATACGGAATGCCCGGCTTCACATCGCGCGGCGCGATCCAGCACCTCTGACCCGCAGCCTCCAGCGCAGCAGCCAGCCCCTGCGCAATCGCCGCACCGTCCCGCGTGGAGTGGCTGATAAAAAGATGCGCCAGGAAAATCCCCCAACTTCCTTGATCTCAAATAGCAGAATCGCGGCTTGCGGAAGAATTAGCGCTGCTGCGCGCGGTTGTCGCCACATTACCGCCCTGCCACATTCAGGGCCCATTCATGGGCAAACCATCATTCGTCGGTTCATGAGCAACACGCGCCGGGGAAGTCCCATACTCCGTCATCTCGCAATCGCCGCCCTCGCTGGCTTCATCGCGTTGCCCGCCTCCGCGCAACTCGCGCCGGGCCAGACCGGCTACAAGCGCGAGCTGATGGGCAAGTTCGCAATCAACTTCGTGAACCTCCAGGCGCAGTACGGCAGCAACATCATCGCCGGCGCGCTCGAGACCACACTCAAGCGCTCGCGCGACACTGTCCGCGTCGATAGCAAACCCGTGCCCGAGGAAGTCATCAAGGCGCTCACCCCCTTCTACAAGCGCGAGACGTTCGAGGGCGTGCGCTATGCCGTGGGCGACACCTCTCCCGCCGGCGTTGCCGGCTTTGCGATCCGCAATGGCAACGCCGCCGCGGTCACGCTCATCGACACCATCGTCTTCAAGGACGAGGACTATGTGAAGAACCTCGCCCTGTGGTCGCACGAGATGCACCATATCGAGCAGTACAAGGAATGGGGCGTCACCGGCTTTGCCGCCCGCTACGCCTTCGGCTGGACGCAG
>DASYKO010000485.1:0-24212 GCA_035995285.1 Hyphomonadaceae bacterium
GTTCGCGCGCTGGAGATTTTTTCTCTGTCATCTGGCCTCGCAGGCCTCTCGCGCTCTCGACGGCGCGGTACTTGCGCTCAAGATCAGCTGAGCGTCATGGCCGGTGATCTAGGCCAGTGACCGGGAAATTTGGGTCGAGGTTGGAAACATGTCCGAGAAAATGAAAGGTCTTTGGCGGCTCGCGGCCGTCGTCACGCCGGCGCTCGCGCTGGTGGCGTGCGACTCTGGATACAAGGCCGGCTACTACGAAGGCTTCAGCCTCGGCTACGAGACCAAGGGCTCGGAGAAGACGGAGAAGCAACAGGCTGCAGCCGAGCCCTCGGACGCGGTTCCTCTGTCGCTGGCGACGCCGGCGCCTGCGCCTGCGCAGGTCGCGGCGATAGCGCCGCCGAAGACGCAGGCGGCCAAGCCGGCTCGTGCACCGCAAAAAGCACCCGTGGGACAAGCCAAACCCGCGGCGCGTGCGACTGCACAGCGCGCACCGGCGCCCACGCCGCCCCAGCCTGCAGCAGCTGAGCCCGCACCAGTCGAGACCGCGGCGGTGGAGACGCCGCCTGCGGCGCAACCCTCACCCGGCGCCAGGCCGCAGCCTGCTATTGCGCCCTTTGCCCCGCTGCGGCCGGGGCCTTCGGGTGGCGGCGTGATCATTCGCGTGGGCAACAACACCGCGACGCCAAACGATGACGACAAGCCGGACACTGGGCCGGATGATGGCGTCAAACCCGGAGACGGAAATCCGGGCGACGGCGTAAAACCCAGTGACGGGAATTCCGGCGGCAGCGACGGGAAGGATCCCTACAAACCGCCGGTGGTTGCGCCGCAACTTCCAGGGACGCAGGTCGCGAAGATCACGGTGGTCGACACCAACCTGGTCGGCGTGAGCGGAAACAGCCAGCTGATCGGCGTAGGCGTGGGATCATCTTCACCTGCGCAGGCCCAGCTTGCCTCGGTGAATGTTCTGCCGGTGAATGGCAGGTCGCTTGGGGCAGTCGACTCGCTGGTTTCAGTCTCGGTCGGCAAGACGCCGATCGTCAGCGGCGGGACTGCGCCGCTGGTGAGCGTCAACGCCCTGCCCGATCTCTCGGGTGTGACGGCGGTTGTAAGCCCGATAACGGGAGCTCTTGTGGGATCGACCGGCTCGGGCGGAACAACGGCGACGGCGTCTTCGGGCGGCGGCGCATCTACCAGCACGGCGGCCATCCCTGTCGTACCGGTCGTGACCACTGTCGTGACGAATGTGGGGAATGTCGCGACCGGCCTGGTCGGCGGGCTGCTTGGCGGCGGCTCGTCGCGCGGAAAGCATTGAAGCCCGCATGACAGCTTCAGGTGGTCGCGGTCTTGCACGTCTCCCCTCGGGTCGGACGCGGAGGATCGCCATGACGCTGTTCACCACAAGACTCATGCGGAATTGCATTGTCGCGCCACTGGCTGCGGCGAGCCTGTGCGGGATCGCCCACGCCCAGCTGGCGACGCAGACGCTGCAGGACAATCGCCTTGATGCGCGTCCGGTCTTGCCGAGCGAGGAATCGCGGGCAGAGGCGCATGGCGCGGGCCTGCCGTCGATCAATGCGCACGGAAACATAGCTACGATCCATGTCGAGGGATCGAGTCTTTCGCCCGAACGGCTGGCCAAGGCGACCAAGCCCTTTGTCGGCGGGGCGCTCGACGCCAATCGGCTGCGCGCGCTCGCGGACGCCATTGCCGCCGAATACAAGCGCTCGCGCATAGCGGTCTATTCGGTGCTGATCCCGGAGCAGGACTTCAAGGATGGCGCGGTGCGCGTCGTCGCTCTCGAGACGCATGTCGAAGAGATCGTGCTCACCGGGCCGGGCGCGAGCAAGGCTGGCCTCACGCAGGCCTATGCCGCGGCGATGTCCAAGGAGCGGCCCCTCACACGGCCGACGCTGGAGCGCTATCTGCTCCTCATGAACGACATTCCGGGCGTGGCCGCCTCGCCGCAGCTGGCGCCGGGCGCGAGCAGCGATGCCGTGAAGCTGCTCATCGGGCGCCAGCAGGATCCGATCGAGGCCGTCGTCACGGCGGATTCACGCGGGGCCGAGAGGCTGGGCCGCACGCAGCTGCGCGGCGATGTCTATTTCAACGGGCTGGGGTTCGAGAGCAGCCAGACGCGGCTGACGGCGGCGGCGTCTTCCGATTTCGAAAGCTTCCTCTCTGCTGGCCTTGCGCAGTCGGGTACGTTTACGTCGCATGCGATCACGGCCACGGCCTCGCTCGGCTGGTTCCGCACGCGGCCGCAAGATGGCGGGCTTGCGGGTGAGGGCTACACGGCAGGCTTGCAGCTGAGCCATCCGCTGATCCGCTCATCTCACGCCGATCTCTTCATCGCCGCCGGGCTCGATGGCGTGGACTCGAAGAACGCGCTGGTCGGCCAGGTCATTTCGAACGACCGCTCGCGGGCGGTGCGCGCAGCGGTCTCCGGCACGGCGCGGCGCGGGAGGACAGCTGCATCCTTCGGCGCATCGGTGAGCCAGGGGCTGGACAGCCTGGGCGCCAGGACAGCAAGCCCGCAGCTCGCCACGCTCGACTTCGTGAAGGGCAATCTGCACGCGAGCATCACGCGCACGCTGGGCGACAATTGGCGGATCGAGGGGGCTGCGACCGGACAGATCTCGAAGGACACACTGCCCGCGGCCGAAATGCTCTCGCTCGGCGGCGCCAGCTTTGGCCGCGCCTTCGAGACAGGTGCCATCTCCGGCGACAGCGGCGTCGCGGGCATGCTGCAGCTGACGCGGACCTTCGACAAAATCCCGCTGGTTAAGCGCGGCGAGGCCTATGCCTTCGTCGACGGCGGCAAGCTGTGGCTGGAGGACCGTCCGGGCCTCACCGTGACCGACTACGACATCGGCTCGGCAGGCGCAGGCGTGCGCTTCGGAATTCTCGACAACGCCTCCCTCTCGCTTGAGATCGCGCAGGCGATCGACGTGGCAGATGAAGCCGTGGACGAACACGCGTGGCGTGGGTCGGTCACACTCGGAGCGGCGTTCTAGGATATCCCTGCCCTGCAAACGACAACGGCCGCTCCCTTGCGAGAGCGGCCGCAGTGTTTTGATCAGCTATCGTTCAGCCGCGGGCTGCCGCCTTGATGAGGTCGGCCACAACTTGCGGTTTCGAGACGTAGACGGCGTGGCTGCCGGCAACTTCCGTGACTTTGGCGCCGGCCCGTTCGGCCATGCCGCGCTGCGCGGGCGGCGGGATCATGCGGTCGTCGGAGGCAACGAGATACCAGCTCGGCTTGGAGCGCCAGGCGGGATTGGTGACGGCGCCGGCGAAGGCTTCAACGCCCCAGGGGGCTTGTGAGTCGGCCATGAAGGCCGCGAGTTCTGGCTTCACGTCGGCTGCGAAAGCCTGCGGGAATTTTTCCTTGTCGACGAAGAGGAAGCCATTCACAGGCGGCAGGATCGGCGGAACCGCGGCGCCCGGAGGCGGATTGGCGATAAGCGAGGAGACAGATTCGCCCTTGTCCGGCGCGAAAGCGGCGATGTAGGCGAGGGCTTTCACCTTGGGGTCGTTGCCGGCTTCCGAAATCACCACGCCGCCGTAGGAGTGACCGACGAGGACGACATCGCCCTTCGCCGAGGCGATGGCGTTCTTCACGATGGCGACGTCACCAGCCAGCGACGTGGTGGGGTTCTGGACGACGATCACCTCGTGGCCGTCGCGCTTCAGGATCTCGTAGACGCCCTGCCAGCCCGAGCCGTCGGCAAAAGCGCCGTGGACGAGGACGACGGATTTGTTGCTGCTCATATGGGTCTCTCCTATTTGTTTCTGCGATAATGATTATCGCAATAACTATTAGATAGCTCGCAGCCAGCCTCTTGTCCAGATATTATTTATCGCTATAATCATTTTTGTCGTAACTGACTGCAGGGACACGAGATTTTCCGAGGATTTTCGATGACAAAGCCCCAATTAGTGCCGCTGGATGGCCAGCTGTGCTTCTCACTTTATTCGACCTCGATCGCGATCAACAGGCTCTACAAGCCGCTGCTCGACCGGCTGGGCGTCACCTATCCGCAATACCTGGTGCTGAGCGCGCTGTGGGAGGAAGACGGGCAGACCATCACCGCGATTTCCGACCGGCTGGCGCTGGAGCCTTCGACGATCACGCCCCTGATGAAGCGTCTGGAGCAGGCGGGCTTCGTCACGCGCGAGCGCAATGCGGAGGATGAGCGCAAGGTCGAGGCCTTCCTGACGGCTAAGGGCAAGAAGCTGCGCGCTGACAGCGGCTGCCTCACCGATACGCTGCTGAAGACTTCGGGGCTGACGGTGAAGGAGATCAAGGATCTCAACGACCGCATCCAGAAGCTGCGCACGGCGCTGACCGGCGGGGCGGGCTAGCCTCGAGCGGGCGGCTTAAATAGGGTGATCGGCGTGACAGACAGTATGTGGGAGGCGGGACGTTGGGCGACGCGCTGACTGATAAGCCGCTCGAAGGGCGCGTGGTGCTGGTGGCGGGCGCCACTCGCGGGGCCGGGCGCGGGATTGCGCGGGCGCTGGCGGAGGCGGGGGCGTTTGTCTGGTGCACGGGGCGAAGCGCCGCGGGGCAGCGCGGGATGGACCGGGCCGAGACGGTGGACGAGACGGTTGCGCTGATCGAGGCGGCGGGCGGGCGCGGTGTCGCGGTGCGTGTTGATCATACGCGTGAGGAAGAGGTCGCGGCGCTTGCGGAGCGGGTGCGGCAGGAGTCCGGGCGGCTGGATGTGCTGGTGAACTCGGTGTGGGGCGCCGATCCGATGATCGACTGGGGCAAGCGCTTCTGGGAGATCGATCTGGCGAAGCTGCGCGCCTATGTCGACCAGACGATGCTGAGCCATCTCATTACCAGCCGGCATCTGGCGCCGATGATGGTAGAGGCGGGGCGCGGGCTGATCGCCGAGGTGATCGACGGGCATTTTGCGGGGTATCGCGGGCATGTGCTCTACGACATGACCAAGGCCGGGCTGGCGCGGTTGGCGTATGGGATGGCAGTGGAGCTGGTGGACACCGGTGTTACCGCGTTGAGCGTGTCGCCGGGCTTCCTGCGTTCGGAGGCGGTGCTGCAGCATTTCGGCGTGACCGAAGACAATTGGCGCGGGGCGATCGCGAAGGATGCGTATTTTGCGGAGTCGGAGACGCCGTTTCTGGTGGGGCGTGCCGTGGCTGCGCTTGCGGCCGATCCGGATGTGAAACGTAAAGCGGGGACGATCTGTTTTGCCTCTGACATCGCGCGAGAGTATGGCTTTGCCGATGTGGATGGGCGCGTGCCGGATTTTCCGAAGCTGTTCGATGCCAACATGAAAGCATTGGCGGGCAAGACAGAGCTTGATGCGACAGAGCGCTGGCTGCTGTCGGCGCGCTACTGGCAGATCCATCATGATCCGGCGCGGCGGGAGCTGGCGGTTGAGCTTGCGAAGGCGCTTGGGCTTGAGGGACTGGGGCCGGGGCTCTCCCCTGCCCCAGCGCGGACATGAGCGCGAAGACGAAGGCGCCGGTTGCGATCGGGCTTCGTGCGGAGCGGGGCGGCGCAGTCGTGGTTGGCGTGGTTATCGAGGGCGGCGAGCCGCGTGTGGTGCTGTCGTATTTTCTCGCGACAGCGGCGGAGGGCGACCGGTTGGCGCTGGAGCCCTATCATGTCGCGGCGGAGATGGGTCGAGGAACGAAGGGCGCCGTTACCGCTGCGATCAGCGAGGCTGTCGCCGAAGGACGCAAGCGACAGGACAAGCTGGCGGCGAAGGGGCTGAAGGACCTGGCGGCCAAGCTGCGCAAGCAGGGATATGAGCCGGGCGTCGCGGCCCTGCTGATCAACCGCGCAGGATGGGTGAAGGATCTTCTGGCCTACAGCCTCGCGTTTGCAGATCACCCGCCGGTGGCCGAGGGGCTGGCGGTGCGCGATGCGCTGCGGTTTGCGTGCGGCAAGGCTGAACTCGACCTCGCCGAGATGGATGAGAAATCGCTGCCGGAGCTGGCGTCCGAAGTGCTGCGGCTCGGGGCGGTGGAGCTGGAGGCGAAGCTGAAGGAGCTTGGCGCGGAGGTCGGACCGCCCTGGCGCAAGGAGCAGAAGGCTGCATGCCTGGCGGCCTGGGTGGCGCTGGCGCAGCTGCGGCGGGGTAAAGCCGCGAAGGTGTGAGGGGCGGCGCTCACAAGCGAACACTGGACGGCGGATGCTCTGGCCTGCGATAGGTTGGCAGGCGGGCCGGCGGCGCGCGCGGGAGATGCATCATGGCGCTGTTGGGATCTCCTCTGGACGGGCTGAAGGTGCTCGACTTTTCCCGCGTGCTTGCGGGGCCGTTTGCGAGCCGGATGCTGTGCGATCTCGGCGCCGAGGTCGTGAAGGTCGAACCTCCCGAGGGAGACTCGACGCGCCTGTGGGGCAAGATGACGGCGGGCATTTCCGGCTATTTCAATATCGCCAATGCCGGCAAGCAAAGCATCTCGATCGACCTTCGCGCCGCGGGCGCACAGGAGCTGGTGCTGCAGCTTGCGGCGAAGGCCGACGTCGTCATCGAGAATTTTCGGCCGGACGTGATGCCGCGCCTCGGCATCGGCTATGAGCGGCTGGCTGCCGTTAACCCGCGGCTGGTGATGCTGTCGATCTCGGGCTTCGGGCGCGATGGTCCGGAATCGGCGCGGCCGGCCTATGCGCCGATCGTGCATGCGGAGCTGGGACTGATCGACCGGGTGATGCGGCGCGATGGCGCGAAGGTCGACCTGCCGCTTTCGGTGGCGGACACCAATGCAGGGCTGCACGGGATCATCGCGCTGCTCTCCGCCCTGCTGATGCGGGATCGGACGGGCCTCGGCCAGCATATCGACATGTCGATGATGGATGCGACGCTGGTAAGCGACGACCAGCTGCACTTTGAAATTGAAGACGCTGAAGCAACGCGCAACCTGCCGCCGGATATCTGGGAGACAGGCGCCGGGGCCATCCTGGTGTCGGTGGATTTCCGCTATCTGTGGAAGCTGCTCACCACCAGCTTCGGCGTGGCCGAACCCGCGCTGCCGGGAATGGACCTCAACGCCAAGATCCTCGCGCGGCGCAATGCTGTTGCGGCCTTCATGAAGAGCCTTGTGACCTGGGATCAGGTCGAGGCGGCGATGGCGCAGATGAACCTTGCTTGGGGCCGGGTCCGCACCGGCAAGGCGCTGCGCGAGCAACCGACACTGGCGCACCGCGGGTCCATCGCCGAGATCGACGACCGTGCTGGAGGCACGCGGCCGATCGCACAATCGCCCTATCGCTTTTCGCAGGCAAAGAGCGAGGTGCGCGGGCCCGCGCCGTATCGCGGGGAGCATAACGAGGCGGTGCTGCACGCCTGGCTTGGCAAGTCGCACGAAGACGTGACTGCCCTCACCGCCCTCGGCGTGCTCACGCGCGACAACGAAAACGCAGGTTAGCGTCGCGGCCAGCGAGAGACCGATGGCGGCGACGGGGGCAAGCCGGTTCGGTCTCGGATTGCATGCAGGTTGCGTGACAGATTGCACGACCGGGGCGAAAATCGTACTTTCCGGGCAATAGACGCGCTCATGCTGCAGGAGGCCCCGCTTGCGCCACGCCCTGATCCTCGCCCTTGGAACCGCCCTCACCGTTGGAATGTCCGTTGTTGCCGCTGCGTCGGCGCAAGCTCCAGCAAAGCCTGCGGCCGTGCCTGCCGGCGCCCAGTATGATCACACCAAGCCCTATCCCGCTTACTCTGCGCCGCGGCTCAAGATCGGCCAGCCGGACCTCGAGGGCTTCTGGACCAACACGACGCTGACGAAGATGAATCGCCCCGCCGGCGTGAAAGACCTTGTCTACAGCGAGGCCGAGGTCACCAAGCTCGAACAGGACATGGTCAAGGAGATCGAGGAAGGCGCCGCGCCGACCGCGAAGGATGCACCGACCGCCTATGTCATCCCGAAGGACATCAAGCCGGAATACCTGGCCGGCGGCGGCGCGACGGGCGGCTATAACCGCTTCTGGATCGATCCGGGCAACCACGTGATGCGGGTGAACGGACAGCCGCGCTCGTCCCTCTACACCACGCCGAATGGCCAGGTGCCGGCGCGCAAGGCCGGCGCCGCCACGGTGGCTGCTCCGCCCCCGCCCTCCTTCTACGCGCTGCTTGGAGCCAGCCCGACGCCGCGCGGCGGCGCGTTCGACAATCCCGAACCGCGCAGCTCAGAACGCTGCATCACCTCGTTCGGGCCCAACCAGCTGCGTCCGCCGATGTCAGCCAACGGCTTCTACAATAACAGCTACCAGCTCGTGCAGTCGCCGAATGCCGTGGTGATCGCCACCGAGATGATTCACGACACGCGTATCGTGAAGCTGAATGCGAAGCATCGCACCGACGGCATGCGGCCCTATTTCGGGGACTCGATCGGCTGGTTCGACGGTGACACGCTTGTTGTCGAAACCACCAACATTCCGCAAACCCAGTCGGTCTCGGGCTCGTGGAAGGACCTGAAGGTGACCGAGCGGTTCAAGCGCGTCGCGGCCGACCGGCTCTATTACGGCTTCACGATCGAGGACCCGACGATGTGGGATGCTCCGTGGGGTGGGGAATACGAGTTCGCGGCCCTGAACGGCACGATGTACGAATACGCCTGCCATGAAGGCAACTACGCCATGCACGGCATCCTTTCCGGCGCACGCGTGCTCGAAGCGAGAGCAGCAGCCGAGGCGGCGGAGAAAGCCAAGGCCGGCGCGAAGCCAGCCGCCAAGCCGGTCAAGGGCGGGCAGTAGGCAGGCTGAACGGCTATACCGCAGGCCTGTGCATCATCGTGAAGGGCGGGACGCCTTCGCGATGAATGCTTTCACGTCAGTCGATAACGCTTTGGCGACCGGCGGTTCGAAATACATCATGTGGCCGCCGGCATAACATTTCGAGTCAACGCGTGCGGCAAAGTCCTTGAGGTCGCGACGCGCCATCTCGTGCCCGATTGCGCAGGGAAAAAGGTCGTCGAAGATTCCGCCGATGACGAACACCCTCATGTCGGGGCTTGCCGCCATCAGCAGCGGCAGCGGCGGAGGCGTGACCGGCGCTCGCGTGCGGAAGCGGCCGGCCTGATTGTCTATGGATTTCGCAAGGCCATCCGGCGGGATCTCGGGCGCCAGGCGCTCGCATCCTGAGATGCATGTCTCGAATTCCTGCCCGCGGTAGACGCGGTCGATGCTGAATCCCAGCGAGGCGCGGATATCCTGCACGATGTCCCGCGATATCCATTCCGAGCCGTCCGATCGAAGGCGCGCATCGTAGAGGCTGGCGCTTCTCAGCGCCGGATCCAGCGCGCGCATCCCGTCGTGCGCCATCATGATGAACGTGTTGCCGATGTAGTCGTCCTGGTTGGCGACGGCGCCCTTGACGAATGAGATGAGCCTGGCGCCGCCCAGCTTGCTCAGGCCGTCTGCAAACTGCTTCGAAAGTTCGGCGTCGGTTTCATGGTGCGCATACCTGTCCAGATAAGGCGTCAGCCAGGCCTGCACGTGATCGAAGACGTCCTGCGGGGACGATGCAGGCATCGCCTCCAGCGGCTTCACCGTCGAGGCCAGCGCTATGGCGCCCGGCAAGCGAAGGGCGCCCAACTCCTCCCTGTTCAACTGGCCGCCGACGGCCTGGTATCCAGATATGAGCACCATTGCGCCGGGCAGGATGCCGCGCGTCTTCAGCTTCTCCGCCACCTTCAGCGCCCGCTGAACGCCATAGCTTTCGCCGATCAGGACGATAGGCCGGTCCTTGATCCGGTGATCCTCGAGAAACGTCTCGATGAAAACCGCATAGGTCTCTGCATCGCTATCGGGATTGAGAACGGTGCTGCGCTCGACGCCCGTGGTGATGCGGCCATAGCCCGCCTCCATCTGGTCGATGAAGACAAGATCGGCGATGTCGAGCAGCGTGTTCGGATTTGCAATAAGGCGGCCATCCTGCAGCCGCCGGGGGCCGAATGCCCCGAAATGCAGGGCGGACGAGCTGCTGCCCGGGCCGCCATTCCAGATGAATGCTATGGGGCGGCCGGGACCGCCTTTCATGGCGTAGGAAAAGTACGACATGTCGCCGAGCCGATGCGCTTCTGGCCCATCGATCGGCATCAGTCCCGCTTCGGCGGAATAGGCGAGCCGCCGGTCCGCCAGCTCAATCCGATGCTGGGTTACGAACGGATTGTTCGGAAGCGACGGCGGCGGCGCACTGATGGCGCAGCCGCAACACGCCAGCCCTGCGAGAACCGCGCTCCGCCAGCCCAAGACTCCCCCCTGCTCCGGATATCCGGCGATGCGCCTCTCACCCCGGCGACAACTTCATCAGCACGCTGTCCGTGCCCTCGTCGGTGATCACGTAGAGATAGCCGTCGGGCGATTGTTCGACGTCGCGGATGCGCTGGTGGAGGTCGGTGAGCAGCATCTCGGAGCGGATCAGCTCCCAGTTGTCGTTGAACACCAGGCGCTCGATATGGCCGGTGCGGGGCGAGTTGCTCATGCGCATCGAGCCGAGGAAGAGGTTCTTCTTCCAGCCGGGGAATTTGTCGCCCGTGTAGAACACCATGCCGCCCGGCGCGATGGCGGGGACGTAGGAAATCCACGGACGCGTGAGGCCGTCCTTGAACGGAACCTCGTTGACCTTCGGCCCGGCGTAGTAGCGCCCATCACTCAGGATCGGCCAGCCATAGTTGGAGCCGGCCTTGAGGACGTTCACTTCATCCCCGCCCTGCGGGCCCATTTCGGAGGCCCAGAACTGCTTGGTCCACGGATTGAGCGTGAAGCCGAGCATCACGCGGTGGCCGAGGGTGAAGATCTCGGGGTTGTAGCCTCGTCTGCCGACGAAGGGATTGTCGCTCGGGACCGTGCCATCGTCGTTGAGGCGCAGCGTCTTGCCGGCGAAATCGCCGGGCAGCTGGGCGCGGCCGATCGAGTCATCCGTGCCGACGCCGGGGCAGCCTATGGTGGCGTAGAGCTTTCCGTCCGGCCCGAAGGCGAGGCGGCTGTAGAGCGCGTCGACATCGTCGGAGAGGAAGATGTCCTTGCCGTCGACGATCGCCTTCCCGTCCCAGCGGCCGCGGAAGATGGCGTTGGAGCCGAGATCTCCGCGCGGCTTGTGGTAGGAGATGTAGATCAGGCCGTTGGTCTTGAAGTCGGGATGGAGGGCGATGTCCATGAAGCCCGTGCCGGTGCCGAGCGAGACAGCCTTGGGCGTGCCGACAATCGGGTTGGGATCGAGCTTGCCGTCGCGCACGATGCGCAGCGGGCCTGCGCGCTCGGAGATCAGGATCTCTCCGGTCGGAAGGAATTCAATGGCGCGCGGCGTGTTGAGGCCGCGGGCGACGACATCAACGCGCAGCTTGCGCTGTTCCCAGGTTTCGAAATTGAACGGGCCTGCTTCGACCTTGGGCGCATTCCAGGCCGGGGCGCGCGGGCCATCGGGGCTATCGCGCTCGTCGCGCACGCGGCGGACGGGATAGGCGTATTCGGCGCGGTAGGGGCTGCGGCCGAGGCCTGCCGGATCTGCGCTTTCGGCGGCGGCGTCCAGAACCTTCAGCACGTCGGCCGGCGCCGTGAGGAAGGCGATGACATGCGCGCGCTCTTCGGCGTTGAGCGTCTTCGACTGCGCCGACATCACCCCGCCATCGCTGAGCGCGGCTGCGACCCGGTCGCGGCTGTAGGTGTGCAGGACCTTGAGTTCCGGCGCCGTCTCGTCCCCGCCATTGTGACAGGCGCCGCAATGGGCGCCGTAGACCGACTGTCCGTGAGCCGCCTCGGGCGCTGAGGCAAGGGCTGCGGCGCGGGCGGGTGTCGCCTGGCCTGCCCCGGCGGTTGCCGGCCCGGCGCCGGGTTCGGTGGAGCTGCAGGCTGCAAGAATGAGTACGGAAGCGGCGATAAGACGACGCATCATGATCTCCCCCAATGTGGAACCTAGCGGAACGGTATCTTCGTTCTCTTGGGGAGCATAGAAGTGCGAAACGCGCTCACAGTCACGCTGCGCTGCGTCAGAAATGAAGGGGCAGCCCGCTAGTCCCGTTGCAGCGGGAAACGCAGTTCGAAGGTCGTGCCGTCTACGGGGCGTACCTTTGTCTCTCCTTGCAGCTGGGAGACGAAGCCGGCGATGAGGCGCGAGCCGATGCCGGGCCGGGCCGTGGGCGCGGTTTCCAGCGGCTTGCCGACGCCATTGTCGGCAACGACCAGGAGCGCCCTCTCCTCGCCATCACCTTTTTCCGGGTTCGCGTCCGCGCTGGTGTCCGGGCCCAGCGTGATGCTGACCTTGCCGGGCCGGCCGCCGGGGAAGGCGTGCTTGAAGGCGTTGGCGACAAGCTCGTTCACCAACAGGCCGAGCGGCAGAGCCTGGTCGGGCGAGACTGTCACCGGATCGAGCTTCCATTCGAGCTCGACGCCGGGCGGGGCGCTTTCCTTCAGGCCAGCAAGCATACGAGTGAGATAGCTGGATGCCTCGACGTCGCCGAACTGGTCGCTTTCGTAGATGTGCTGGTGCACCGCGGACATGGCCGAGATGCGGCGGATGAGATCGTCCTTCATCTCCACCGGCCCGGGCTGGAGCCGCACGAGGGCGGCGACGGCCTGCAGGTTGTTCTTCACCCGGTGGTGGATTTCCTGGAACAGCACGCGGTTCTGGGCGAGGGCTGCTTGCAATTCGGTACGCGAACGGTCGTGGCGCAAGAGCAGCAGGATCGCCCAGATGCAAAGGATGAGGAGGGCAAGAAAGATGGGCGCCGCCACCAGCGAGGTCGATGCGACACGCGACCAGAAGGCGCTCTTGTCCTGTGTCTGCAGGACCGAGGCGCCGACGACGAGGCCGAGATCCTTCAGCGACTCGTAAGCGACGATGCGCGGCTTGCCATCGACCGGCGTGGTGGAGGCGCGATAGACGCCGGAGGGCGCGGCCGGAAGGTATTTCGTGAACAGCTCGTTGTCGGCAATGCTGGTCGGCTCGTCGGGCACGGGATAGCGGGTGACGATCTGGCCGTCCTCACGCATGAGGGCGACGGTGGACTCAGGCCCGAGAGCGAGGCTGGCCCAGAGATCCGACAGCTGGTCTGCCGGATAATAGGTGGTGATCGAACCGCCGAACTGGCCCTCGCGGTCGATGCGGCGGCCGATGCCGAAGATACGGATGGGGCTCCCTTTCCCACCGATCAGCGGGGTAATGATCCACTGCTTGCCGGAGGCCATCGCCTTGAAGTCCGGATTGTCCGCAACGCTGGCGCCGCGGGCGCCGTCGCGGCCGACGGTCGTTCCCTTGGCGTCGTAGAGGGCCAGGAAGCTCTGGCCTTCGCGGGTGCTGCGCAGGGAGAAGTTGGCGGGATCGGGGCCCAGTTCTTCATCGATGCGGGCAAGGCGGTCGAGCGACGTCTCGACCATCAGGCGGACATTGGCGGCGGAGATGCGGGCGGCGGACAGCAAGCGCTCGTTGGCGGCGCTGGAGGCGTTGCGCTCCGACAGCCAGATCAGCATCGCGGCGAACAGGGGGACGAGGATCGGGATGACGAGCAGCAGCACGATAGCTGCGCGCACGCCGCCCTTGCCCGGGGACGCCGGTTCAGTTCGGGAGCCTGCGTTAGAAATCACCAATATACCCCAGGCCCGGAGCCCCGGGCGCACGTCTAGCGGCTTAATCTAGGCGTGTCTGGGCGTTTGGCAAAATTCCTTTGTTTAGGCAGGCGGGACTCAGCCCCGGCTCGCTGAAACGTGACGGCCGCCCTGCCCTGATCGCCCACTCTGGGGATAGGGAAATCCGGCATGGCAGGGCGGCCGTCTAGGCCAGTCGTGGGGTCAGGTCAGGTTAACCACGAGCGGCAAAGTCGCGGGCGGGCGCAGCGGCAGGCGCGCGGCCGGTGCGGACAGCATGGATTGCTGCGACCTCGGCGCGGCCGAGGGTCTCGACAAAGCGATCCATGATTCCGGTCACGCAGGCGCGCTCCTGAACCATGGTCTGGATCGGACGCAGGCCCGGGGAGACGCACTGGCGCTGGGCCATGTGGCGGAAGGCGTCGTAGTTGGCCTCGGGCGATTTGGCGGCGTCATAGCGGTATTCGAGCGTGAAGACCTGGCGGCCGGCTTCCGGACGAACCGGCTCGGCATGGGCCGCGCCAGCAGCAGCGATTACGAGCGCGGAGAGAGTGATCATCTTGATGGTCATGGGGAGGACCTCTTTTTTTGTACGCAGCCTCGTTGTGCTGCGCCGCCTCTCTGCCGGAGGTCGATGACAGTTTGCCGGGGAGAACGGCTACGGTTTCGCGACGGCGGCATTTGCCGCAGCCAGCGCCGCCTCGACGTCGCGCCAATCGACAACCTTGAAGTTCTGCGAGACTTCCTTGGTGGGATTGCCGTCGTCCTGCACGACAAGAATGCCCTTCGGGAAATTCGGCAAGGGCTTCGAGGAAATGTCGAGCCCATCGGTGTGCGTGACGGCGTCGACCGAGCCGTCGCGGCTTTGCGTCACGGTGATCACGCCGAGGACGGCGTAGGGCGGCTTGCGGTCGTAGACGACGTAGCGGTCTTTTTCCTGCGCCGAGGCGACGAGATAGCCCGAGCCGCTGGGGCCGGCGTAGATCGACACACCTTCGACATCGGCCACGAGGCCGTGGCCTGCCGCGATGGTGTCGACCGAGACAGGTGCAGAGTTCGAAGCAAGGTCGATCGCCCAGAGCCCATGATTTTCCTCGGCGACGAAGATGCGCTTGTTCTCGTCATCGAACACGCAGCCTTCGATCTGAGTGGCGAGCTTGACGGTGCGGACTTCGCCCAGCGTGACCGGGCCGGCGCCTGAGTCATTCACCGTCCAGATATCGAGATTGCCATCCTTGAAGCTCACCGCGGCGCGGTACTTCCCGTCGATCATGCCCGCGCAGACGCCATAGGGCTCGATGCGCTCGAGCTTCGCGTCGCCCGCGTGCGTGACGTTCTGCGTTGCGGGGTCGATACGGAAGAAGGAGAGCGCATTGACGCCGTCATTGCTGGCGACTGCGAGATTGCCGCGGAGATCGACATTGTTGGACAGGCCCACAGGCAGCTTCTGCTTCTCCTTGCCGTCGATCCCGTAGACATAGACGCCCTCGTCCTTGTTGGTGGCGAGGATCAGGCTGCGTGCGGCATCCGTGGGATGGATCCAGATGGCGGGATCATCCGCCCGGTCGCCGGCGCCGGTCATGGCGTCGGTCTCATAGGCGGCCGGGACCGGCGCGGCGGTGATGTTGTCCGTGGCGCAGGCGCCGAGGCCGAACGCGATGATGGGGAGGAGCAAGGGCGGTTTCATGGCAGGAGTCCGTTATCGAAGCGATGCAGATGAATAAAACGGGCCCGCCTCCCCTGGAAGGCGGGCCCGCTTCGCGTCCCCGTCCTAGAACGACATGCGGCCGATGAGCTGGACGACGGGTCCGGCTTTCTCGGATTCAAGTTCGTATTCGTCGAAGTCGCGGGCGTTCTGGTCGCCAATGCTGTCGAACTTGTTGAAAGCCTCGTCCTTGGAGCCATCCAGCAGGTTCTGACCGACCAGGCGCAGGGTGAACTTATCGCCGAAGGATTTCTCGACGAAGACTTCGAGATCGGCGCCGTAGCTGGTGGTGACTTCCTCGCCGACAACGCGGCCGAAGGCATCGCCCTGCTCGCGATATGTGGCGCCGAACGCCGCGCTGAGCGAGGGCAGATCCTGGATGAAGCCGACATTCAGCACGAAGTCGGACTGATCGTTGAACTTGCGCGAGCCGAACACGTCGTCGATCTCCGAGTCGAGCCAGGAATAGTTGAAGAACACGCCGGTATCGGCAAGACCCACGAAATCGAGCGGGGTCGAGAGATCGAACTCGACGCCATAGACGGCCCCATCGCCGATATTGTCGGGCGTGAACAGGAATGTGCCCGCCCCGCCGGAGCCAACGCCGGCGCTGGTCAGCTCGATGCGGTCCTCGACCTGGCGGTAGAAGACGTTGATTCCCGCGACGCCCTGCTTGCCGAGGCGGCGCTCGTAACCCACATCCGCGCCCCAGGCGGTTTCGGGCTTGAGGTCCGGATTGCCCTGGAAGTCGTTGTCGCCCAGTTCCTCGTCCAGCAGTTCCGGCGAAAGGAAGTTGAAGTTCGGGCGGCGCACGGTGCGGGCGACCGAGAAGGACAGCCGGTCCGCTTCCGTCACGTCCCACTTCAGGTGCGCGGACGGGAGAACGATGCCGTAGTCATTGTCCCCCGAGCCCGTGTCGTCGACCACGCCCGCGTCATCGAAATTGGTGAAGTCGACGGATAGATCCGTCGTCTCGTACCGCACGCCCGCTTCCCAGCGGATCGCGCCCTGCCCGCCCGAGACCATGGCGTAAGGGTCGATACGGGTCTCCTCGATATTGCTCGCCGATGAGCCATCGAGTTCATAGGGGTCGGCCGGATCGCCGGTTTCGTAGGTGATGATGCCGGTCTCGCGCTTCTTGTTCTGGAAGTCGACGCCGAAGTCCAGCTTCACGCCGTCGAACAGGTCGCGTTCGTGCGAGGCCTTGAGCTTCACTTCGCGATCGGTGCGGTCGGTCGCTTCGCGCTCGCCGCCGAAATCATCCAGCGTGGGGAAGGGATCGTATTCGCTTTCCTCTTCCGTCGAGACGATGTCGTCCTTGAACTCGGCAAGGCCCACCTTCAGCGTGGTCTCTCCGCCGAAGGAATTGATATCGACGCGGCCGTTGAGCGAGTAGTTGTCCTGCAGAATGTCCTCGACCTGCGGCACGATGGTCTGAATATCAGCCTGGTTATTGCCGGTGATCGCGCCGTATTCGACGGAGAATTCGCTCTCGGTGCGGTCGGTGTGGACGGCAAAGCCGGTCACTTCCAGGCGACCCCAGTCCATCGGCACGGTGTAGGTGGCGTTGGCGGAATAGTCCGTGCCGTTGCGGGTATCGCTCTGGTCTTCGCGGTTGTTGAACTCGTTGGTGAAGAAGTTGGGATCGTTCTCCGGCGAATCATCGAAGCGGAGCGAGAGCTTTTCCTTCGGGTTGCGGCGGCCCTGCACGTTGGCGCCGAGGAGAAGCCGGCCGGGGCCCATGTCTCCGCCCCACACGCCGGCGAATGATTCCCGCACGCGGCCGTCGTTGAACAGCATGGCGCCGGCGCGGACATAGCCGCCGTCGAGCGAGAGGCCATCGCGCAGCACGATGTTGAGCGCGCCTGCCATGGCGTCGCCCGAGCGGTTGGCCGACTGGCTGCGCACGATCTCGACCCGCTCGATCAGTTCGGCAGGGATGCGGTCCATGAAGAAGGAGCGGTCATCGTTCGAGCCCGGCACCTGCTCGCCATTGATGAGCACCTGCGTATAGCCCGGATCGAGGCCGCGCATGCGGGCGCCGTCGCTCTCGATGACGTCCGACAGGAAAGTGACCGAGGGAACGCGCTTGAGCGCATCGCCGGCCGAAAGCGGCTCGAAACGCTGAAAATAGTCGAGGCCGTATTCGAGGACGGGGGCGGTGGCTTCCGAGCGGTTGCGGTAGGCGATCTCGCCGGGGACAACAATATGCTCGGCGGTGACGCGCGTCTGCTGGTCGTCCTGCGAGGCGGCGACGGTTTCAGCGGGCCCCTGCTGGGCGAAGGCCGGCTGAGCGGTCACAAATGCAAGAGCGGCGCTGGCCGCGCCCAGGAAAAGAGACGGCCTCAATTTATGCGATGACATGAATAACCCTTCCGTTCGTCCACCATTCGGCGGGCTCTACGGACGGGAGATGACAGGCGGCTTACCGTTTTGTTTCAGAACGATGACACGCCGCGCCGTGGCGCGGACGACACCAACGATCTGTGAAGAGATGTCAGGAGGCGCGTTCGATGCGATAGCGCGCGAGCTGCTGGGAAGCGGCGGCAAGGCCGGGATCGAGGCGCGTGGCGGCCTGCAGGTCGGCATAGGCCTCGTCGATCTCGCCCAGTTTCTCGAGGGCGAGCGCGCGGTTGTAGTGCGCCACGGCGCGGGACGAGCTCTCTTCCGCCTTCACGCCCTGGCTGAGGACGGTGACGGCCTCCGTGAACATGTCGTTGGCGTAGAACATGGCGCCGAGATTGATCTGGGTCTCGGCGATGTTCGGGGAAATGCGCAGGGCGTTTTCATAATCGCGTTCGGCGGCGGCGCGGTTTCCGGTGCGCATGTGGACGATGCCGCGGTTGTTGTAGGTCGCGGCGCGGTTCTTTGCCGACAGCGTGTCGTCCTTCAGCGCCGCGTTGCAGGTCTCAAGGGTGGAGAGATTGATCCGCTTTGCCTTCACCTGCTCGTAGCAGATGGCCGCCGGCCCCGTGCCGAACACCATCATCGCATACTGCGCATGCGCCGCCGCCGGGAAGGCAAGCGTTGCCGCGATCGCTGCAAGACGAAGGAGAGATGCGAGTCTCATGAAGCCGCTCCGGCGCCTATTCAAAAAACCTGAGGGCGGCTCGAAGCTCTCGCGACCGCCCAACCGATCTGCACATCAAGCATCCTACGATTGATGGCGAATGCAACGGGTTTGTCGGAGCTTTCGGCCTTGCAACGGAAGGGCCACGTTTACGGAAACGTCCGCGGCGTCCTCGCTTCCGGAACGACGCCGAACGCAGCTGGAATCCGGCGAAACTTCACGGACAAAGGGCCATCGGCGCGAACTTGCTTGACCCTCAAGGCCCTGATGCTACCGGGCTTTCTGAGGCATTGGGCGGCGCTCTCGGGCTTGGCGAGGATCTTGGTGGCATCCGGCAGGAAACCGGCGAATGGCGGATCGGCCCAGCCGGCGGACCCCGGCGCGCGCCTGCTGTTGCAGATCGGCAGTTTCCTCGAGCCGCTGACCCGCTTCGACCGCAGCCATCTCACCATGAGCGAAAGCCGGCACGAGACCGTGGCCGTCTCGGCGAAACAGACCTTCAAGGTCGCCTACGAGGTGAAGACGCGCGAAGGGAACGGCGGGCTTCCGCCCGGCGTGCTGCACGTGGCGGACGATGCCGAACTAACACGCGAGATCGATACGCGGTTCAAGGCGACGAAGGCGAGCGCCCCGCCGCGGCTGGCGGCATGGGCAGAGGCGCATGGCGAGGATGCCTTTGCGCGGCCTGCACTGGCGGATTGTTTCGAGGCGGCCTCGCCGGTGGGCTTCATCAAGGACTGCGCCGTGTGTGCGGGCGCCGGCAAGGTCGCGTGCGTGATCTGCTCAGGCAGCGGCGCCATGCCGTGCGAGGCGTGCAAGGGGCGCGGAGCTGCGGACTGTGCGGTGTGCGAGGCGAAGGGCGCCCTCACCTGCCAGACCTGCAAAGGCGCCGGCACGATCCTCGAGCAGAAGCAGCGCGAGGTCCATGACGACGTCATCGGCCAGGATCGCGTCGAACATTTCCAGGAGACGATCCCCTGCCCCGTCTGCGGCAAGACGGGCGCCGTCACCTGCAAGCGCTGCGAGGGCAAGGGCGAGACGCCGTGCCTGACCTGCCAGGGCGCAAAGACGCTGCCGTGCAGGCAGTGCGCGGGAACGGGCACGCAGAGATGCTCGGCATGCGATGGCGAGGGCCGGAAATTCCGGATGATGGAAGTCGCCTGCTCGATCGCCGAGACGTTCGAGGCGCAACCGAAATCCGGCGAGGCGGAGGTGACGAGAGTGCTGAAGGCCCGCGGCGGCATCGAGGATATGCTGAAGCTGGCAACCGAGCATCGTTCGGTTGCGGAAGCCAACAGCCATACGCTGACGCGGGAGACGCATGCCTCCGTGCCGGTGACGACGGTCTCGGTGTCGGTTGCGGGCAAGGCGCCGGTGACCATCCGCGGCTTCGGGCCGGAACAGGAGGTGCTCGACTACCGCAACCTTGCCGGCATGCTGCTGGTGGAGGACCTGATCCAGCTCGACGGCGCCATCGCCATGACAAGGCTGGTCCCGCCCATGGTCAACGATGCGATCTACGATTCGCTGGCGGACATGATGGCGTCCGAAGCAAACTTCACCATCGCGATGGAGCGGGACAGGAAAACGCCGGCGGAGGTGGAGCAGGATCTGCGCGGTGTGCTCACTGCCGAATACGTCAAGCGCGCGGGCGCGGCTGTGTGCACCGGCGTGACGCGCGCCTACTGGGCCGGACTGGCGAACGGGCCGGGCTGGGTGCTGACGATCCCGCTGGCCTATGCGGTGCTCGACCTGCTGCTGCGCGGATCGGGGATTGGGTGGCGGGTGGTCGTGCTGCTGTTCGTGATGGCGGCCACGTTCGGCGCAGCTGCGCTGGCGCATGTGATGGTGGTGCGGGCGCTGCAGGCGCGCATTGCACCCACAGGCGCGCCGAAACTGTCGCTCCTGATCGACAAGCTGGGCCTGACGCGAGCGTGGCTGATCGCGGCGGGCGTGACGGCGGGGTTGTTGAGCCTCCTGGTCGCCGGACTCACGACCTGGATCTTCCCCTCGCACTGACCTTGCGAGGCGCCGTCGCTATTTTGCCGGCATGGTCGCGATCCATTCGCGGATCAGCTCCAGGCCTTTTTCATCGACCACCGTGCGGCCAAGTTCGGGCATCAGTTCGCCAGGCTTGGTCGATTCGATGCGGTAGGTGAGGATGGATTCATCCGGCTTGCCGGGAACGATGACGAAGAGGTGGTTGCCTGCGCCATTACCGGCAGCGATGGGGCGCTTCATCACGCCCCAGCCCCTGGGATCGGTCTCGTTCCAGCCGAGGAGAAGACCGGAATTGGACGCCGACCCGCCTGCGCGATGGCAATGGGCGCAGTTGATGTCGAGCCAGGCGCGAGCGCGGTGCTCGATCGCCGGCTCGGTGTCGAACGCGGCAGGCACGGTGGGCGCGGCGGCAGGCGCGCCGGTGAGTATGCCGCGTTCCGTCCAGTTGGCGAGCTGCTGCGTGCCCGAAGGGCCGGTGTGGTTGAGGTTGCGCGCCTTGGGACCGATCGGCATCAGCTTGTCGCCGACGCGATGGCATTCCTTGCACTGGTTGCGGTTGGGGATCCGGTAGTTGAGCGACAGGCTCTCGCCTTCCGTGCCGATCGTCTCGATATGCTGCGTGCCGCCGACGGGGGAATAGACTGCCTCGGTCTGCTCTGCGTTCCAGATATAAGGATAGGCGACCCAGCCCTCCTTCTTGTGGATCAGCAGGCGCGTCTCGATAGAGCGCTCGTTGAGCGCGGGATCGCGCATGTCAGGCGCGAAGGCGAAGGTCTTGATAAGGACGGAGCCGACAGGGAAATCGAAGGCTTCGTTGTCGTTATAGGTCGCGCTCTGTCCCTTGGGGACATAGACATACCGGTGCTTGGAGGCGTGATCCGAGAACAGCGCGTTGACGAGATCGTAGGGCGCGACGCCTTCGGAGATCGCAGCCCCGGCGTTCGCCGTGTCGAACAGGTGGTAGTCGGAGAGTTTGGGGGCGGGCTCAGCGCCGAGAATCACGTCCGCGCGTGGGCCGGTCTGCGCGGAGCAGGCGGCAAGAACGAGAGCAAACAGCGCGAACGCGAAACGGGAGATCAAGCGGCAGTGTCCTAATTTGTCCAAGGCAGCCGAAACCGCTTTAGACGAAGATCGCTCAGAGCGGCGGCTTTAAAATCTGCGAGGTTGGCATCAAGGGCGACCCACGACTTTTCAAGATAGTTGAAATAGGAGTCTTCGTTAACCGCTTCGCCGACCGCCTTTCGGAGTTTCTGCAGTACGGCTACGGCATCTGGAGAAAATAATAGTTCTCCGATGTCGATTGCTCGTTCCAGTTCTTCGCTGCCCGCCGAGTGCCGGGAGTCTAGCTTTGATTTCTTTGCCTCTGGAATTTCGCGGCGTTCCATCGTGGCATCGAGGCTCTCACCTATGCTCCGCTTCATATGGTGGATAGCCTCGATAACGGTCGTGTAGGCCGCGAGCTTCTTTTCCCACCATCGTTCTTTATAGAAGCGCCCCAGGGCCAGTCGGGCGGCAAGGAATGCTGCCACGGCCCCGATGACAACGCTGGATGCAAGGTTCGTCCAGTCCACATTTGCCCCCGCGGCTTTTGGCGGCGCGCCCTATCAGTTCCTCAACGGACCCAAATGGCATTGCTCGCGCCCACCGTGATCGCTGGCGTAACGTGAACCGAATTGTGCGGCGAACGACGCTATAGTGATCAAGTGCCTTCCTTGGCGGGCGCCGGCGGCATTTCGACGGGCTTGGGCTCTTCAATCTGGAAGTCGGCCTGGCGCTCAGTGCTCGGTTTGGCTTTGTTCAGGTCGGGCGGGGTCGTGACGAGGCCGAGATTGATGAAACCAACTTCCGGCTTCTCGCGGATCACGATGTGCACGTCCTCGGTCTTGTCGCCTTTCTCGCCATACTTGGTGACGCCGTCCCACACGATCGGCGGAAGCTTGCCGCCGAGAGCTTTCGCCAGCGGAGCAAGGCGCCCCTGCGGATCGTTGCCGCCTTCGCCATAGGTATTGTCGCGGATCACGAAATCACGCGGCAGCGGGTTGTAGCGCGCATCGTCGAACGCGTTGGAGTACGAGATCACCATCACATGCGTGGTCTGGTTCTTGTCGAACGTGTTCTCGAACACGTGGACGTTCTTGTTGGCCATGAGGAGCACGCCCGTGCCCGTGGGCACGGCGGACACGGTGGAGCCGGCCGCCGCGAAGTTCTGCGTGTCGTTCTCGACAACCTTGTTGCGGAACACGCGGGTGGAATGGCCGCCGACCTTGGTCATGTGTGCGCCCGGCAGGTCGAACACCAGGATGCCGCCTGCATTGTGGGTGGCGGTGTTGTCGTAGACGTCGGCGTGGGTGGAGTTCTCGATCTCGATGCCGGCGACATTGTATTCGGCGGTCGAGTTGCGCACGATGATGTTGTCGGACTGGCCGACATAGATGCCGGCGTCGGATGCGCCCGAGACTGTGACCCCGTCGATCAGCACGTTCGTGGATTCGACCGGATAGACGCCATAGGCGCCATTCTCAGTCTTTGGCCCGCCGCTCCAGGCGACTTTCAGGTCCTTGTAGACGATGTTGTCGGCGCCCTTGGACTTGATGCCATCGCCTTTGGAATCCAGCATCGTGAAGCCGGTGAGCGTGACGCCGTCGGAGGTGACCAGGAGGCCCTCGCCCGCCGCCGTCTGGCCGGCGAAGGAGAGTGTGGTCTTGTCCTGGCCAGCGCCCTTGAAGGTGACGTTGGCGACGTCGAGCGAGAGACCGTTGGTGAAATCGAACTGGCCGGCGGCGAGCTCGACCGTATCGCCGGGCTTGGCCTCGATCAGGCGCTTCTGGATTTCCTCGGCGGCCTTGGCGCCGGGCGCGATAGCGGCAGGCGCCTTTGGCGCGGGTGGGCTGCAGGCCGCCGCCAGAGCCAGAACCGAAACTGCCGCGATGATGCTGCGCATCTCTCACGCCTCCCTGATGTTGTTTCGAGGGAGTCTCGGCTTCAGGTTTACATTGTCAAGGTGACCGTACGTAGGGTGCATGGAGCGGAGCGCAATGCACCTCTTTCGTTGACGTGGCGGGATGGTGCATTCCGCTGCGCTTCATGCACCCTACGCCGTGTCAGCCACAACGCTCGACATAATCGATCGTGGGCGCGATGCCGGATCGGAAGGCGCGGACGGCATCGTTCTGGATCTCGAAGACCGTCTTGGCGGCGCCCTGGAGAATCGTGAGTTCGGTCACTTCCGGCTCATACTTGTTTGGAGCTTCGGTGAGGGCCGCGCCGTATTTGGCGCGGATGGCTGCCGCTTGCGAGCCGACGCCGAAGCCATCTGCCGTCTTTGGGCCCTCGCTGATCACGTCGAGCCGGCCGATCTTTGCGTTCTCGACCAGGAAGGAGACGCCCTGCACCGGCTCGCCGGCAAAGAGTTCGTAGCAGGCATTGGGATCAGGCTTGGCCGACGTATCGCCGTTATAGTCTTCGAGCTTCACCGGGAATTTGGTGCGGGCCGCAGATGGGCTCATGCCCCAGGTGATACCGCAATAACCGTCGGCGGAAACGGGGGCGCAGCTGGAGAGCGCCGCAACCTCTGCAGCCGGCGCGCCGGGATCGAGCGGTTCGGGCTCTTCGGCGCGGGGCTGAGGCGCAGGCTCGGTTTTCGTCGCCTCGCCGCAGGCGGCGAGCGAGAAGGCGGCAAGGGCAAAGGCTATGACGGTACGCATTACAGAATTCCTACGTCCGGCCTTCCAGCGACTCGGAAAACTCAGAACGGATCGAAGCAATCATAGTTGCGTTGACGGATTATGAGCCCGTCTTCGTATTCGATCACCTGGCAGATGCGCGCCGTCATCGCCTCCCCCGGGCGGACCGAGCCCACAGGCGTGCGCGGATAGCCATGC
>DASYKO010000486.1:0-6063 GCA_035995285.1 Hyphomonadaceae bacterium
CCGCATTCCGAACGCGGTGGAATCCGTGGGCTCGGCAGGCGCGACCTTCATCTGGGGCGATGGCTGGGAGGCGAGCCTGCGGGCGCGCTATATCGGCGAGGCGCCGCTGATCGAGGACAACTCTGTCCGGGGACCGTCAACCTTCTCGATGAACGCCGGCATCTCGAAGGATTTCGGGCCGTTCTATGTCGGGATCGACGTGCTGAACCTCACGGACTCGAAAGACAACGAGATCCAGTACTTCTATGAAAGCCAGCTGCAGGGCGAGCCTGGGCCGGTGGAAGACCTGCACTTCCACCCGCTGCACCCGCGCTCCTTCCGGCTGGTTCTGAAGGCGAAGTACTAGCCAGGCCGGGATTAGGTTTTCTGGTCCGCTGGTGACCGTGCGCGACAGCTATGCGGATGGGCGTTCTCATCCGCATAGCCAAAAGCAGGGAACACGGCATGGGGCCGGTTGCGAGCCGTCGAGACGACCCGCTTCGACTTTGCGTGGCCTTGTGATATGCTCATCGCGCTTTGGAGGGATCAGCCATGAGATATGTCTTGATAGTTGCGCCGCTCTTCCTTGGGCTTGCAGGGTGTGTGTCGTTCCCGAAGGACAATCTCGTTGGATCGCAGCAGGCGGCAGGCGGGCTGACGCCGATCACACATCGCACGACGCCTCCGGGCCTCATGCGTGACCAGATGACTTCCAGAAATCTTGAGGTCACGGAATAACCTCGGCCAGCTAGACACCTCGGACCGCCGGGCGTTTGCGGCATTCCCTGATGCTGTGGCCGATGCGCTTGGCAGGCGCCCTGTCGCCTTCATCCCCCGCCCGTCCGCCTGAACGTGTGCTGAATGCCGCGCGCGGCACGCTAACACTTCAACGGCTTCCGGCGCTGGAAAGCGGGGCGGCGGCGCGCTATCCTCGCAGCGCCGTTTCAAGGGGGCGAGCCCATGTCCCGTCTGCCGTTCAAGATCGCCTACGTCGCCATGGTGCTCGGGCTGGCGACCGCCTGCGCAGGGGCGCCCAAGCCAGATCCGGTGGCTCTCGCGGCGGCGCAGTCGCAGTGCGAGGCGCTTGCCGTGAAGTATGCGCAGGTGGTGCGCGATGCGGGCGAGGCGACGGCCAGGTACGGCTCGGCCAATTCGCGGCGGCAGGAGCTGGAGCGGCTGCAGTATTCGCTACGCAACGAGATGACGCGCTCGGGCGCGCCCGATGTGAGCCGCGTGGCGGCGAGCGCGCTCGGAGCCGAGCTGGCCTCGGCCAAGGCGGAGCGGGCATCCCTCGAGGCGCGCTATGGCGATGATAATTCGCGCACCCAGACGGCGGCGGCCGGGGTTTATGCGCTGGAACAGGCGATCAACGCCGAACTGTCGCCCAATAAACGGACGTGAGCGAACGCACCTGAGGCTTTCCTGCACCAGTAGAGCCACTCTGCCCGCTTGCGGATAGCCGTGGCGGGTCTATTCCTTCCCCCGAATCGTCGAGGGAGAGACGCCCCAATGAAAACAACCATGAAGACCATGATGCTGGCGGCGGTTGCAGCCCTGGCCCTTACCGCGTGCGCAGCAACGAAGCCCGAACCGATCCTGGTGCAGACGCCGCCGCCTTCGGCGCCGCGCTTCGACAAGGACATTGCGGCCTTCGAGGCGGCCGACAAGGAAGCCATGCCGCCCAAGTGCGCGACGCTCTTTGTGGGCTCTTCAACGATCAAGAAGTGGACGACCTTGAAGGAAGATTTCCCCGGCCGCACCGTGATCAACCGCGGCTTCGGCGGATCGACGGCGTGGGAGGTCGACGCCTATTTCAGCCGCATCGTGACGCCTTACCACCCCAAGGAGATCGTCTACTACGCGGGCGATAACGACCTTGCCGCGAACCGCACGCCGGATGATGTCTTCGCAGACTTTGCCACCTTCATGCGGATGAAGGACCAGCAGCTGGGCAAGACGCCGGTCTATTTCATCTCGGTGAAGCCCTCGATCCTGCGCTGGTCGATGCAGATGCAGATGACCGAAGTGAACGCCCGCGTGCGCGAGATGGCTGAGCAGCGCGATGATCTCATGATGATCAATGTCGTGCAGGCGATGCTGAATTCGGACGGCACGCCCAAGGACATCTTCGTGGAGGACAATCTCCACATGAAGCCGGAAGGCTATGCGATCTGGACGCCGATCGTGAAGGCGGCGCTCGACCGCGGCCAGAAGGAAAAGGCGCCGGGGTGCTGAGCGGGCGCAGCTGGCGCCCGTAACCGGAGATCAGGTCTTCTCGTTCGGCTGCGGCGGTGCGGCGGGCGCCGCCGAGGGAGGCGGAACCTCGGGCGGCGCAGCTTTCGGCCCCGCTTTGGGGGGCGCTCCGACGGGAGCCGAAGTGTCAGGCGACACGGCCTCGGGAGGCGGACCATCGGAAGGCGCAGCCTCCGGAGGAGACGACGCCTTCTCCCTCAGCTGTTCGGGCATCTCGAAGCAGGAGGCGCCCTCGTCGAGCGCCTCCACGAACTTGGCGGCGTCGCTCTGCGGCACGCGGGGGAGATAGCTGTCCAGAAATTCGCCGACCGGATCGTCGGCGTGAACGCGGCTGCCCCAGGACTTGTCCATCGCGGCGTAGAACGGCACGACGACCGCGGAATCGGCGCGCTCGACCTTCGACGCCATGCATTCGCATGAGGCAACCGTGCCGCCGAGTTCGTGCTTGTCGCAGTCCGAGACGAACCCGTCATGTGCGCGGGCGACGCCGTCGCGCATCACCGCATCGCCGGCGACGAGGAGGGCGATGCCGACATAGACGACGCCGAACCACTGGGCCGGGATGAAGAACAGGCTGTGGATGCTCTCCTCCCTGTTGATGCGAGAGCCCACCAGCCAGGAAAGGCCGCCGGCCACCACGCCGGCCGACACCACGCACGCAGCGTAGATCCAGGGCTGCAACGCCTGCAGCAGGTTGAAGGCGTACGGATCGTCCGGGTACATCTGGTTGGCGAGCCACCAGCCCGGCGCGAAACCGAACAGGACGCCGATCACGCCGAAGACGAGCACCAGTATGCCCAGGCCGCGCCAGACGATCATGTTTCCCCCAATGGCTTTTCAGCGGCCCCCGTTCTGGAGCATCACAGAGCGTTTCTAGGCACGGCCGGTCGCCGTTGCAACGCCATGCGCCGCAGCCGAGGAGCCGGGCGCATCAGGTTCCCGTCCCGGTTGCGGGCCTAGTCGTGGCCGGTGATGTACGGGCAATTGAAGCGGCTGTGCACCGTGAGATCGTCCGGCGCCTTGCCTGATGCGGTGTCGATCGCACTGACCGTACAGCCGCCGGTCCCCTCATCGATGGCGACGTCGTAGGTGTGGCCGGCCACAGGCTTGAACTCGGCCATGGCATAGCATGTTCCCATGGTGAACGAGCCGCCGACGCCAGGGGTGTAAGCGCCCGACCTGGTGCGGTTGAACTGGCCAACGATATAGGCGGTCGCGCCGGCCGGCACGCGCCGGGGCTGGTTGGCGCCGGCCCCGTAGAGGAACTGGGCGGTTCGTGCGTATTGCCGGCAGGTCAGGCCTTCCACCATTCCGTATTCCTGGTAGGCGCCGAGGCCGGCCGCCTTGGCGGCCTCCTGCGCTGCGGGCGTGCTGGCGGTCTTGAACACGACCGTCGCGAACGGCGAGGAGGCCGGCGGTTCCTTGTACCCGGTCACGCAACTCGCGGTCAGCAACGCGGCTGTGGCGACGACAGCAGAACGAAGATGCATGCGGAATTCCCCAACTCGACAATCGGGAAAACCTAGGCGAGCCCGGCGGCCAAGTAAATCAGGCGCCGGTGGTTCCCGTCTTCGCAGATGGCGCAGGCGCTGAACCTGCCGGGGCGTCGAGACGCAGCACGGCGTGCATCTTGGCGACGAGTTCGCGCTGGTCGACGGGCTTGGAGACATAGTCCGTCATGCCGAGGGCGAGATATTTCTCGCGGTCGCCGCTCATGGCGTCTGCGGTGAGCGCGATGACGGGCAGGTTCTGCCATTTCTCGTTGGCGCGGATGCGCTTGATCGCTTCCTTGCCGTCCATGACCGGCATGTGCACGTCGAGAAGGACGATGTCGAACTCGCCGGAGGCCACTTTATCGAGCGCTTCCTTGCCGTTGGTGGCTTCGGAAATCTCGCAGCCCTGCGGCGCGAGGAAGAGCTTGATGACCTGGCGGTTGATCGCGTTGTCGTCGGTCAGCAGCACGCGCATGCCGCGCAGGCCGCTGGCGCGCTTGGGCTCGGCCTTGGTCACGGCAGCCGGAGCGGCCTCGGCGGCGGCGTGAGCTTCCTGCGCCTTGAAGGTGAGGTGGAAGGTCGAGCCGCGGCCTTCCTGGCTGGTCACCGTGATGTCGCCGCCCATCATGCGGGCAAGCTGGCGCGAGATCGCAAGGCCGAGGCCCGAGCCGCCGAACTTCCTCGTGGTGGCGCCGTCGGCCTGGGTGAAGACGGTGAACAGCTTGTCCGTCACATCTCGGCTCATGCCGATGCCGCTGTCCTTGACGTCGATGGCGATCGTGAAGGCGCCCTCGCCCAGAGGCTTGGCGGCGATGTGAACTTCAACCTCGCCCTGCGACGTGAACTTGATCGCGTTGGAGAGCAGGTTCGACACGCACTGGCGCACGCGCACCGGATCGTAGGAGAGGCGCTGCGGGAAGTTCGAGTCGTAGCGGACGAAGAGATCGAGACCCTTGTCTTCCGCGGTCGACTGGAAGAGCTGGCGCGTGCGCTTCATCGTGTGGAGGAAATCACCCGGCACGGCGGAAATCTCGAGCTTGCCGGCTTCGATCTTGGTCAAGTCGAGCACATCGTTGAGGAGGGCGGTGAGCGACTTGCCCGAGTCGAGGATGATGCCGACCTTTTCCTTCTGCGTGGGCGTGAGGCCATCGGCCTCCAGCGCCTGCGCCATGCCGAGGACGCCGTTGAGGGGCGTGCGGATCTCGTGGGACATGTTGGCGAGGAATTGCGACTTGGCGGCCGAGGAGTTCTCGGCGACTTCCTTGGCGGCGCGCAGGTCCGCCTCGATGTTCTTCCACGCCGTCATGTCGACGACGGTGCCGATCAGCTTGCGGCCGTGAATGGCGTTCGCCTGGATCGCCTGGCAGCGCAGCTGCATCCAGCGATAGCCGCCCGTGGCAACGCGGATGCGCAGTTCCTGCTTCCAGCCATTGACGAGGCCGTCCCGCACCGAGTCGAGCGTCTGGAACACGAACGTCGTGTCATCGGGATGGATGCGGTCGCGCAGCGTCGACATGTCCTTCGGGCCCGGATCGAAGCCGAGGCCGCGGGCAAGCGCCGGGTTGGGCGTGTACATCATCGTGTCGAAGTCGATCTCGAAATAGCCATCGCCCGCGCTCTGGATCGCGAATTCGAGACGGGTGCGGGTGGCAGCAGCTTCGGCGACGGCGGCCTGCAGGTCGTTGAAATTCTTGGCCGAGAGCTGCGCCGACGATGCGATGCTGAGCACCATGCAGAACGAAGAGACGCTGGTCGGGATGGCGAGCCACAGCGGATATTCCGACCACACCGAATGGAGCAGGAAGCCGAGCAGCGGCGCCGCGCAGATCGAAAGGGAGCCCAGGCTCGCCTTGAGGTCGCCGCGGCCGGAGAAGATGATGTGGATCGCCCACGATGCCGGGATGATCATCGCCAGCGCCGTCGCTCCGCGCGTGCCGGCCATCCAGAACGCCGTCGCGCTGATCATCCACAGCGTGATGAGGACCGCCTGCATCATGTTCGCCGGAACACGCGCACGCTCGTCGCCCGCCAGCGCGCGGAACGAGTAGACGCAGACCGCGAGAAGCAAGCCGACGGCCGGGACTGCGAACGCGACACCGAACAGCGGTCCGAAGAAATGCGCGATCGGCAGGCCGTTGATCGCGGCAAGAATAACGCCGAGGATGCAGGTCGAGTTGTTGATATAGGCCCAGCTGAAACGCGGGATCGCAACCGGCGCGGGGCCGCTAGCAGGGTTCGCCGACGCGCCGCCTTTTGCGGCTTCCAAGCTGGACATGGTCTTTCCCCAGGCCGTAATTTTCGTGGATCATGGCAGGGATCGATTAATTTCCGGTGGAAC
>DASYKO010000487.1:0-13517 GCA_035995285.1 Hyphomonadaceae bacterium
GGGCAAGCAGATCCGCATTCGAGGCATCGTCCTCCTGCCGCCCGGTTATGAAACGTCGAACGAGAAATACCCCACCGTCTACCGCACGGAAGGCTTCGGCGGCTCCATGACCAGCCTCACGACTGCCGCGCGCCGCCACTACGATCTAATGAGAACCGGCCAGACGCCGCCCATGATCCGCGTCTTCCTCGATCACTCCTCGCCCTGGGGCACGCACGAGTTCGCGGACTCGGTCAACAACGGCCCGTGGGGCCTCGCCCTCACCGAAGAGCTCATCCCCGCGCTCGAAGGCCAGTACCGGATGGATGCAAAACCCTCCGGCCGCTTCACCACCGGCCATTCCTCCGGCGGCTGGTTCGCGATCTGGCAGCAGGTCCGCTATCCCGACGTCTACGGCGGCACATGGGCCCGCGCGCCCGACCCGGTCGACTTCCGCTCCTTCGTCGGCATCGACCTCTATCGCGACGGCGCCAACGCCTATGTCCGCCCTGACGGCTCGCCGCAGTATCTCGTACGCGATCCCACCGGCAAGGAGACCACGTCGTTCAAGGAATACACTCAAGAGGAAAACGTGCTCGGCGATTTCGGCGGCCAGATCGATTCATTCGATTGGGTCTTCTCGCCCCGCGGGCAAGATGGCCGCCCGCAGCCGATTTTCGATCGCGTCACCGGCAAGGTCGATCCCGTCGTCGCCCGCTACTGGCGCGACCATTTCGACATCAGCTACATCATCCGCCGCGACTGGACCGGCATGCGCTCCGTACTCGACGGCAAGATCCACCTGATCATGGGCACCCTCGACACCTTCCACCTCGACGAAGCCGCGCGGCTTCTCGAACAGGAACTGCAGAAGGTCGGCGCCAAATATGAATTCACCTGGATGGAAGGCCGCAACCACGGCACGCTCGACCGCATCGACGACGACCCCAACGGCCTCGAGAAAAAGATCGCCTGGGAAATGTGGGCCGTCGCCCGCCCCGACTCCCGCCTGCGCCCGCCTGCCGTCCTCCTGTCTCCTCCTGCACAACCAGCCCAGTAAGAGTTCCTATGCCCGAAGCCCCCAAACGAGAACAGATCATCGACCCCGCGCAGCGCATCATCGATCCGCACCATCACCTCTGGGATCGCCGCAATCTCATCAGCGCCCTGCCCAACCCGCTGACGCACGCCTTCCAGAACGTGCTGAAGCGCTCGCCCGTCTACCTGCTCGATGAACTCCTGGCCGACGTGAATTCCGGCCACAACATCGTGGCCACCGTCTTCATCGAATGCCGCGCCAGCTATCGCGCAGACGGCCCGGACCATCTCAAGCCCGTCGGCGAAGTCGAATTCGTCAACGGCATCGCCGCTCTCTCCGCCTCCGGCGTCTACGGTCCCGCGCGCGCCTGCGCCGCCATCGTCGGCCACGCAGACCTCACCCTCGGCGCCAAAGCCGGCGAAGTGCTCGATGCACTCGACCACGCCGGCAATGGCCGCTTCCGCGGCATCCGCCACTCCGCCTCGTGGGACGCCGACACCACCGTGCTCGGTCCCCTCGCCCTGCGCCCGCCCAAGCTTTTCCTCGACCCCAAATTCCGCGAAGGCTTCAAGGAAGTCGTCAAACGCGACATGACGTTCGAAGCCTGGATGCTCGAGCCGCAACTCCCCGACCTCATCGATCTCGCCCGCGCCTTCCCCACCGCCCGCATCGTCCTCGACCATGTCGGCACGCCCCTCGCCATCGGCGCCTACAAGGGCAAGCGCGAGGAACGCTTCTCGATCTGGCGCGACAACATCCGCACCCTGGCGAAATGCGAGAACGTCCACGTCAAGCTCGGCGGCCTAGCCATGCCCTTCTGCGGCTTCGACTCATGCCTCTCCGAACCCCGCGCGCCCTCCGCCCAGCTCGCGAAGGAATGGGGGCCCTACATCGAAATCTGCATCGAGGCCTTCGGTCCCAAGCGCTCCATGTTCGAAAGCAACTTCCCCGTCGACGAACTCAGCTGCGACTACGCCACCCTCTGGAACGCCCTCAAGCTCTCCGTGAAGGGCGCCAGCGCAGCAGAGAAGGACGAGCTATTCTTCGGCGCCGCCAACCGGTTCTACCGGTTGGGTCTGTAGCTCGGGAGGTATTAGCTGCCCAATACAATACAGTCCCTCGATGAAGCAACTTGGAAGGCATTTCTGGCACAGGGCGAACATGCGCGAGCAGTATTGGGCATGTCGATTGGAGCGATCTATTTAGGAACTGGAAAGCGTCGTGTTCAGCCGTGTGGCTCCTGTGTTTTCGTGGAGCACAAGGGCTTCGTTTTCATCGTTACGGCAGAGCACGTTCTTGATGAGCACCAACATGGCCCCCTCATTCTGGTCGGGCCGGGAGGCTCCGCCCCGCTAACAACGCCATTCTCCACTTTGTCGGATCGCGGAATCGATCCGCAATTTGACGTAGTCGATATAGGCATCGGATTTCTCGACGCAAACACAAGAGAGCGGATCGGCGCCATAGAGCCGGTGAGCAGCGACGACATCGCCAATACTGGCGATAGCTATGATCGAGGCTTCATTGCCGTGGGATTTCCTGCGTCAAAGAATAAACAGCGGGCCAACGGCAAAGCGGTCCTCGAATCGCATGCCTTCTTCCTTCGCGCGAAGGAGTTTCAATCTACCAAGCGGTTGCCCGGCTTTCACCCTAGAAGCCATTTGCTTCTGAATTGGAGCCCGAAAGACTCGATCAAGCCCGATGGAGTCCGAAGCACAGCACCAAGTCTACGAGGAACCAGCGGCGGACCAGTTTTCGACATTGGCAATTTCACCTCGATGGAGCTCTTGGCAGGACTCTCCAAGCCAAGGCCAAGGCTTGTTGGAGTCATCACCAGATGGTTGGAGAATGAGTCAGCCCTTGTGGTGTCGCGGCTTCCTCATGCGTTCGATGAGATGATAGATTTTCGGCGACGGCAGATAGGCCCGGAGAACGGCTGAAGGTCTTCAAAAGCTTCGATTGAGGAGGCGCTTTCTTTCCTTTCGGACCCGGTCCATCCTCCCCCCACCAGCGCCAGACTGGAGCCAGGGAAGCCACATGAATTTCGAACTCGAGGAAGACCACCGCCTCCTGCAGGATCTCGTCTCCAAATTCGTGGCGGAGAATCTTCTCCCGCTGGAGCAGGAAGTCCTCAAGCGCGACGCCACCGGCCACGGCGCCTATCTCTCCCACGAGGAGCGAGACCGCATCGACGCCCGCTCGCGAGACCTCGGCCTCTGGGGTCTCGACGCCCCTGAAGATGTCGGCGGCGCCGACCTCCCCGCCGTCGCCATGATCGGCGTCAATATCGAGATGGGGAAAACCTGCGTCCCCTACCATCTGCCGCCCGACAGCCCCAACCTCCGCATGCTCATGGCGACGGTCAACGAAGACCAGCGCGAGCGTTACCTCGCTCCCTATGTCCAGCGCGGCACAGTCTCCGCCATCGGCATCTCCGAGCCCGGCGCCGGCGCCGACCCCGCCGCGATGACGACGCGCGCGGTGAAAGAAGGAAACGAGTGGGTCATCAACGGCCGCAAGATCTGGATCAGCCGCGCCGCCGAAGCCGACTTCACCATCCTCATGGCCGTCACCGACAAGCAGAAAGGCGCCCGCGGTGGCATCTCCGCATTCCTCGTCGACAAGGGTACGCCCGGGTTCAACGTCCTGCGCCGCATCCCAATGATCGGCGGCCAGTTCACCTACGAAGTCGCCCTCGAAAACTGCCGCGTCCCCGCCGCCAACCTCCTCGGCACGGAGGGCAATGGCTTCGCCCCCATGCAGGTGCGCCTCTCCACCCGCCGCCTGCAGATGGCCTCATGGTCCATCGGCATGGCGCAACGCGCGCTCGACATGATGCTGGAATACGCCCCGCAACGCGTCGTCTTCGGCGAGCCGCTTTCGCAACGCCAGGCCGTCCAGTGGTGGATCGCCGACGCCTACACCAAGATCAAGGCCGCCCGCCTCATGACCTACGAGACCGCGTGGAAGCTGGATCAAAAGGCCGACGTCCGCACCGAAGTCTCCGCCGTGAAGGCCTTCGCCACCGAAATGGCCTACGAAGTCCTCGACCACGCCATGCAGATGTACGGCGCCATGGGCATGACCAAGGAACTCCCGTTGGCGTTGATGCAGGCCCAGATGAGGACGATGCGCATCTATGACGGCCCGACCGAAGTGCACAAATGGGTGGTGGCGAGGAATTTGTTGGGGCTCAAAAGGTAGGGTGCATGCAGCGTAGCGAAATGCACCATCGTCCCACGACCACGAAAGAGGTGCATTGCGCTCCGCTCCATGCACCCTACGACCGGAGATGACATGACCACCGACCGCATCCGCGATGTCCACATCACGCGCGAGGCGCACGTCGCCACCGTCACTATCGCCAAGCCCCCGAATAATTCCGTCAGCGTCGACCTGATGCGCGATCTCGCCGACGCGCTCGAAGGCCTAGACAAGGAAACCGGCATCCGCGCCGTCGTGCTGGCGACGGAGGGCAAAGTCTTCTGCGGCGGCGCAGACCTTGCCGGCCGCGCCTCGGACGTCGGCCTTACCGCCCCGAAGACCAACCCGCTCTACGACCAGGCCGTGCGCCTCCACGCCACCGAACTTCCCATCGTCGCCGCCGTCCAGGGCGCAGCCATCGGCGCCGGCCTCGGCCTCGCGCTCATTGCAGACTTCCGGATCGCCGCCCCCGAAGCGCGCTTCGCCGCCAACTTCACCAAGCTCGGCTTCCACCCAGGCTTCGGCCTCACCCACACGCTCCCGCGTCTTGTTGGGAAGCAACAGGCGTCGCTGATGTTCCTAACCGGCCGCCGCCTCAAGGCCGAGGAAGCCCTCGCCATCGGCCTCGTCGACCAGGTGGTCGCGCAAGACGCCCTCCTCCCCGCCGCCCACGCCCTCGCCGCCGAGATCGCCGAGAACGCCCCGCTGGCGGTGCGCTCCACCCGCAAGACACTGCGCACGGAGCTGAGCGCCGCCGTGCGCTCGGCGACGGACCACGAATTCTCCGAACAGCAATGGCTGATGAAGACGGACGACTTCAAGGAAGGCGTGAAGTCGGTCGCCGAGCGCCGACCGGGGAATTTCAAAGGACGATAGGCCTGCGAGCGCGCCCTCGTGGTTCGACGGGCGCTCCCTCCGGCCGCTGCTCACCATGAGGGCTATCAGGCGCTAGCGTTGAGGAGAGATCTCATGGTGAGCAGCTTCGGCTGACGAAGTCTGCCGAAGCGCCCGTCGAACCACGAGGGCTCGGGCTTACAAAGCCGTCCCCGCCTTCACCTTCGCCACCCACGCCTTCACCCGCGACTCCAGGATCGACATCGGCAGGGCCCCGCCGCTCATCACCGTGTCGTGGAAGCCGCGGATGTCGAACTTGTCGCCCAGCTCGGCCTTGGCCGCCGCCCGCAGCTCAAGGATCTTCAGCATCCCGATCTTGTAGCTCGTCGCCTGACCCGGCCAGACGAAGTACCGCCGGATCTCCGCCCGCACCGCAGCCTCCGGCGTCGGCGAATTGTCCATGAAGAACTTCACGGCCTGCTCTTCCGTCCAGCCCTTGGAGTGGATGCCCGTATCCACCACCAGCCGCACCGCCCGCCACATCTCGGCGTTCAGCCGCCCCATGTCGGAATAGGGATCGGTATAGAACCCCATCTCCTTGGCCAGCAGCTCGGTATAGAGGCCCCAGCCTTCCGCATACGCCGTGAAATCCGCCTGCGTGCGGAACACCGGAATACCGGTCAGCTCCTGCGCGATCGAGATCTGCATGTGATGGCCCGGCAGGCCCTCGTGATAGGTGGTGTTCTCCAGATCCCACATCGGCATCGCCGTCATGTCGCTGAGGTGCGCGTAGTAGATCCCCGGCCGCGAGCCATCCGGCGTGCCCGCATAGTAATGCTGCACCCCGCCCTTCTCTTCTCGGAACGGCTCCACCCGCTTCACGATCAGCGGCGCCTTCGGCAGCCGCCCGAAATACTCCGGCAGCTTCGCCCGCATGCCATCGAGATACGCTTCCGCCTGCTTCAGATACCCTGCCCGCCCCGCATCCGTATCCGGCAGGTAGAACTTCTTGTCCTCACGCATGTATTTGAACATGGCCGGCAGGTCGCCCTTGAAGCCCACTTGCTGCCGGATCGTCTCCATCTCCGCCCGGATGCGCGCGACCTCCTTCTGGCCAAGCTCATGGATCTCATCCGCAGTCATGGTCGTCGTGGTCTGCAGCTCCAGCGCCGTGTTGTAATAGTTCGTCCCATCCGTCAGCGAACTCACGCCCTTCGCATCCGCCGATGAATTAGGCCGGTCCGACTGAAGCCACGCAATCACGCCGTCATAGGCCGGCTTCACCTTTTCCTTCAGCGCCTTCACCGCCGCCTCATTCAGCGCCTTCGCCTCCTCGGCCGTGATGGTCTTGGCATCCTGCAGCGCCTTGATCTTGGCCTTGGCGTCCGCCAGCAGCGGCGAGTCCTTGCCCGCCCCAAACGGCGCGCCGGTGATCACATTCTTCGATTCCTGGATCGCCTGGTCGAACGAGAACCGCGGCGGCCTGTTGCCAACCGCGGCCGCTTTCTTCGCATTCTCTACCGACTGGTCCAGCGCCCGCGAAATCTCGGAGAGGCGCGAAACATAGGCCTCCATGTCGGATTTCGTGGCGACCTCATGAAAGCTCACCAGCAGGTTGGGCAGCGACACGTGCGGCCCGTCCTTGATGAAGATGTAAGGCTGCGTCCTGAACTTCGCCGACTTCTCCAGCATGTCGCCCTGCAGGGCCCACATCTCGAACGAGGTCTTCGATTCCTCGTCCAGCTTCGCCGGATCGAACTTCGCCTTCATCTCCGCGACGCTCTCGCGCCGCCACGCCAGGTCGCGGTCCAGCTGCGCATCGCTGTAATCGTCGATCTTGTCGTACTGCTCCTTGCGGCCGAGGAAGGTGAGCTTGATCGGGCTCATCTGCACTTCTTCCTCGTATTCCTTGTCGAGATAGGCCGTGAGGTCCGCGGACGTCTTCGCGATCTCCTCTGCGCTCGGCGCCACGACCTTGGGTGCAGCCGGCGTGCACGCCGCCAGAGCAACAAGAACGGATGCGATCGCCAGTCTCATGCACAACTCCCTGGAGCGCCGGGCCCCTGCCCGGCTCTTTCTATCCGCGTCCTCGATACGCGCTAGCGCGCGTTTGCCAGGCAGGGGCCTGGCGCTCCAACTAAACCTTCTGCGCCGCAATCCACGTCCGCACGCGTTTTTCCAGCACCGGCAGCGGCATGCCGCCGCCCCCGATCACCACATCATGGAACGCGCGCAAATCAAACTTGCCCCCCAGCGCCGCCTTCGCCTCATCGCGCAGCTTCTGGATCGTGATCATCCCGATCTTGTACGTCGTCGCCTGCCCCGGCCACAGCAGGAAGCGCCTCACCTCGCTCCGCACCGCCGTCTCCGGCCGCGGCGAATTCTCCAGCGCCCACTGCACCGCCTCTTCTTCAGTCCAGCCCTTGGCATGCAGCCCCGTATCCAGCACGAGCCGCACCGAGCGCCACAGCTCGGAAGAGAGCCGCCCGAAATCATTATAGGGGTCGGTGAAGAACCCCATCGTCTTGCCGAGGTCCTCGGCATAAAGCCCCCAGCCCTCGCTGAAGGCTGAGTATCCATACTGCGTCCTGAACAGCGGAATGTCGGTCAGCTCGTTCTGGATCGCGATCTGCATGTGATGGCCCGGCACGCCCTCGTGATAGCAGAGGCTCTCCAGCGCCCACACCGACACCGCATTCATGTCCGACAGGTGGGCATAGAATATACCCGGCTGCTTCCCATCCGGAGTGGGACGGAAATAGTGCGCAGCCCCGCCCGGTATCTCGCGGACCGCCTCCACCCGCCGCGCCACCAGCGGCGCTTTCGGGAGTCTCCCGAAATACTCCGGCAGCTTCACCTTCATCGCCGCGAGATACTGATCCGCCTTCGCAAGATACTGCGCCCGCCCCGCATCCGTGTTCGGCAGGTAGAACTGCTTGTCCGTCCGCATGAACTCGAAGAACGCCTTGGCGTCGCCCTTGAACCCCGTCGCCACGCGGATCTTGTCCATCTCCCCCTGGATGCGTTTCACCTCGCTCAGGCCGAGCTCATGAATCTCATCGGCCGTCATGTGCGTGGTGGTGAGCAGCTCCAGCGAGACATTGTACCATTCCTCGCCCTTCGGCAGCGTCAGCGCGCCGACCTTGCCGGAAGGCGCATTCTTCATGTCCTTCTTCAGCCAAGCGATCAGCCGCTCATAGGCCGGCCCGACGGAGGACTTCAGCGCGCCCCCGACCTTCCCGTCGGTCCCGAAGTCGCTGCCCGGCTGCATCCGCCCCGCCGCGAGCAGCCGGGTCTCCTTGGCCTGGAAATCCGCCCAGAGCGGAGAGAATCCCGTTCCCTTGAACGGCGCGCCGGTGATGATGCCCTGCGCCTCGGCGATCGTGCGCTCATATCCGAACTTCGGCGGGCGTATGCCGTCGGCAGCCGCCAGCTTCGCCCGCTCCGTCAGCTGGTCGATTGCCCGGCCCAGCTCCCAAAGGCGCGCGGCGTACGCATCCAGATCGGTCTCCTGGTCGACATGGTGGAACGACATGATGAAAGTCGGCAGATCCGTATGCGGCCCGCCATAGCCGAAGATGTAGGGGTAACGCTGCCACTTCGCGGCCAGCTCCGCCCGCTCCAGCTCGATCTCCCAGATGTCCCACGACGTGCGCGCATCATCCGAAAGCTTCGCCGGATCGAACTGCGCCTTCATGTCGGCGACCGACTGCCTGCGCCATTCCAGCTTCTTCTGCTCGGCCGCTTCGGAGTAATCGTCGAGCTTGTCGTACTGCTCCTTCCGCCCCAACCGCGTCAGGGACTCAGGCGACATCTCCAGCTCTTCCTCATACTCTGCATTGAGATAGGCCGTGAGCTGATCGCTCTCCGCCTTGACGGCAGCCATATCCACTGCAGGCTTGGCCGGAGCGCTGGGTGCGCAGGCGGCGAGCGCAATCACCGCAATAGCCATCAGCAGACGCATATTATCCCTCCCCGTCATCGGCGCACTCTTCCCCCGCTTGCGGGGGAAGTGGATCGCGGACGAAGTCCGCGAGACGTTGGGGGCGAGTCCCAAGGGGATTCCCTCAACGAGACCCCTCGCCGCCCGCCCCCATCCCGGCTTCGCCGTACTTCCCCCGCTACGCGGGGGAAGAGTTCCTAGCTCTTCGCCGGCGCCGCCGCGCCCTTCTCGGCCTCGATCCACCGCCGCACCTTCGCCTCCAGCACCGGCAGGGGCAGAGCCCCACCACCGAGCACGGTGTCGTGGAATTTGCGTATGTCGAACTTGTCGCCCAGCGCCGTCTTGGCTTCCGCACGCAGCTTCTGGATCGTGATCATGCCGATCTTGTAGCTGGTCGCCTGGCCCGGCCCGAGGATGTAGCGCTCGATCTCGGACTTGATCGCCGTCTCCGGCTGCGCCGAGTTGGCCTTGAAATAGTCCTCGGCCTGTTGCTGCGTCCACCCTTTCGAATGGATGCCGGTGTCGACAACAAGCCGGATCGCACGCCAGATCTCGCCCGAGAGCCGGCCGAAATCGTTATAGGGATCGCTATCGAACCCCATCTCCTTGGCCAGCGCTTCCGAATAAAGCCCCCAGCCTTCCGAGAATGCCGAATAGCCGTTCTGCGTCCTGAATTTCGGAATGCCCGTCAGCTCCTGCGCGATGGAGATCTGCATGTGGTGGCCCGGAATGCCCTCGTGATAGGCGATGTTCTCGAGCTGGTAGGTCGGCATCGCATTCATGTCGCTGAGGTGGGCGTAGAAGATGCCCGGCCGCGAACCATCCGGCGTGCCCGACATGTAATGCTGCGCCGCGCCCGGCTGCTCCCGGAACGGCTCAACCCTTTTGACGATCAGGTCCGCCTTCGGAAGGATGCCGAAATATTCCGGCAGCTTCGTCTTCATGGTGGAGAGATAGCCGTCCGCCAGCTTGATATATTCCGCCGCACCCGCGTCATTGTTGGGCAGCAGGAACTTCTTGTTGGTGCGCATGAAGACGAAGAACTCTTCCAGCGTACCCTTGAAGCCCGTCGCCTCCTTCACCTTCTCCATCTCGCCTCGGATACGCGCGACTTCCGACTTGCCCAGCTCGTGGATCTCATCCGCCGTCATGTGCGTCGTGGTCGAAAGATAGAGCGCGTCATTGTAGAAATCCGGCGCGCCCGGAAGCGCCATGGCCCCCTGCTTGTCCGGCTTCTGCGCGTTGGGCTTGTCCTCGGTGATGAACGCCGCGACCCGGTCGTAGGCCGGCTTCATCTGCGTCGTCATCGTATCCGAAAGCTGCTTCTCGAAGCTCGCGCTGTCTTCCTTGGTGATCTTTCCGGCTTCGGCCAGCTTGGCGATCTTCGTCTTGCCGTCCGCGAACAGCGCTGAATCCTTGCCCTTGGTGAAGGGCGCGCCGTCGGTCATCCGTTTGATCTCGCCCAGCGACTGGTCATAGGTGAAGCCCGGCATGTGCACGCCATCCGCCTGCGCCGCCTTGGCGCGCACAAGCAGCTGGTCCATCGCCTCATCGATCAGCCCGACACGGGCGATATAGGCTTCCATGTCCATCGGCTCGTCGACGCGGTGTTGGTTGATCAGGAAGTTGGGAATGCCGGTTGTGGCGTTCCCACGAGAAAAGACATACCGGTTGCGCCGCCACTTCGAGCCGACCACGCCACGATTATAGTTCTCTTCCCACACCTCGTAGGAAAGCTTGGCGTCCTCGCTCAGCGTCTCCGGCTTGAACTTGGTCTTCATCTCGTCGACCGAAGCCTTGTACCAGGCCAACTCCTTGTCGGCCGCCGCTTCCGAGCGGTCGTCCAGCAGCCCATACTGATCCTTGCGGCCCTGGCTGGTGAGCTCCTCCGGGCTGAACTGCAGCTGCTCTTCGTATTCCGTATCGAGGAAAGCCGTGAGGTCCGCCGAGTTCTTCGCAATGTCCGCCGCCGTCGGCCCGACCGGCTTGGCCGGAGAACAAGCAACCAGCACCGCAAGCGCAACACTCGCGCCAAAAATCGCCCTCATCTCATCCTCACTATGGAAAATGTTCCTCGACCGGCGACCGATATAGACCGCCCATGCCCCCAAACGCCAGTGGCCTTCCCGTAAGCCTTGGCCCGGCCTAGAGGTGTCACGCACAAGATTTTGAGAGGAATTCGCTCATGTCCCGCTTCGCCGGAAAATCCGTCATCGTCACCGGCGCCGCCTCCGGCATCGGCCGCGCCTCCGCAAAACTCTTCGCCGCGGAAGGCGCCTCCGTCATCGCCGCCGACAAGTCCTCAGCCGTCGCCGAGACCGTCGCCGCCATCAAAGCCGCCGGCGGCAAGGCCATCTCGATGGAAATGGACGCCGGCAATTCCGGCGACGTCACCGAACTCATCAACCTCGCCCTCAAGACCAATGGCAGGATCGACGTCATCTACGCCAACGCAGGCATCTCCGGCGGCACGCCCAGCCTGTTCGAGCAGACCGAAGAACAGTGGCACAACATCCTGCAGGTCAACCTCATCGGCCCGATGCTCGCCATCCAACTCGGCGCCCCGCACATGATCAAGCAGGGCAAAGGCGCCATCGTCTGCACCGCCAGCGTCGCCGGCATCCGCAATGGAGCGGGCAGCCCCGCCTACTCCGCCTCGAAAGCCGGCGTTATCTCGCTCGTCTCCCTCGCCGCCAACCAGCTCGCCGGCACCGGCGTGCGTGTGAACGGCGTCGCCCCCGGCCTCATCGAAACCGGCATGACCAAGCCGATCTTCGACCGCGCCCGCGAGAAAGGCACCGACGACAAGATCGGCCAGCTCAACGCCCTGCGCCGCGCCGGCCAGCCCGAAGAGATCGCCAAAGCCGCCCTCTTCCTCGCCAGCGACGAAGCCAGCTACATCAACGGCCACGTCCTGCCCGTAGACGGCGGCCTCTCGTCGTCCCTGCCGATCGTCCCGCCCAAACGCTAAGGAGTTGGGCGCTAGCTGCAGCTCTTTGTCGGCGCCATCGGCAAGCCGCCCACAGTCACCTCGTCGGCCACCATCGCGCCGACCTCGTCCGAATACGCGTAGGCCCGCACGATGAAGCTCTCGCTCACGCGCACCAGCAGGTCGCGAGCGCCCGAGGCATGCGCCGCTTCCTGATGCCGGACCCACGCCGGATCGCCGACCGCAATCGCCGGATAGCGGTAAACACACGGCCCCGCGATCAGCCACCAGTCATGATCCGGAAACCCGTGCACCTCCTGCGCGCCCGGCTGGTTGGCCAGTTCGATCTTCGCCACGTCGCGGATGCCGCCACGCAGCGCCTGTCCCGTTTCGTTGATCACGTAAATCTTCGGCGCTGACGCGCAGCCCGCGGCCACGCAAGCCACCAGCACCAGTGCCGCAAACTTCAGAGTCATTCCTACGCCTCGCATCTCGCGAGCGCTGGATGCCCCAGAGCTGTGACAACCGTGTAGTGACAAATGTTCGCGCCACCCATGCTGAGCGCTGCTCACACGGCAAACGCCTTATTGCCGGGCGTCGCCTGCACACGTTTTCACCGGCGTCATCGGCAGTCCGCCGACGCGCAGCTCCTGGCTCACCATGGCGTCGGACCGCGCATTGTACGTGTACGCCCGCACGATGAAGTCCTTAGTGATCCGCATCAGCAGGTCCGGCGTCCCCGCCACCCGCGCCGTGTTGGCGTAGTCCAGCCAGTAAGGATCGCTCGTGTTGATCGCCGGATAGCGGTAGAGGCAACTCCCCGCCTTCAGCGTCCAGTCATACTCCGGAAACGCGCGCACCGTCTGCGTCTCGGGCCGATCCAGCAGGCGAAAGCGCGTGTTGGTCCCGAACACTGCGTCCAGCTGCTGCCCCGTATCATTGATCACGAACAGCGCCGGCGCCGAGGCGCAGGCTGTCAGCAGGCTCAACGTCATCGCCACGATAAAAGGAAGTCCTGACCGCAAACCAAGTCTCCCGACCGGCAGCGCCTTCCCACCAGCCTCAATGGTTCATACCTCTTGTGGCGAAACAAGGGAGACCTCGATGCCCACCCCGGAAAGAGTTCGTGAGTTCATCGCCCGCGTCGAGGCAAAGGATCACCTAGCGGCAATCGAGGATTTCTATCACTTGGACGCCTCGATGCAGGAAAACATGGGCGAAAAGCGCATCGGCATGGCGGCGCTACTTGCTGGAGAGCAGGCAGCCCTCAAGCGCATGGGCGGCGCGCCGACAAGCCGCTGCCTTCGTTTCGCAATCAACGGCGACACGGTATTCATCAACTGGGCCTTCGAAATGGGCAGCGGCGAGAAGATGCGCGTCCTCGACGAAATCGCCGTCCAGACCTGGCGCGGCGACCGCATCGCCGAAGAGCGATTCTATTATGATCCGGCGACGATGCGCTGAGGCAATCGGCAGTAGGCAATAGGCAGTCGGGAACGCACCCAACCTACTGCCTACTGCCTACTGCCTACTGCCTACTGCCTACTGCCTACTGCCTACTGCCTACTGCCTACTGCCTACTGCCTACT
>DASYKO010000488.1:0-2192 GCA_035995285.1 Hyphomonadaceae bacterium
GCGGGCTTCCTTCAGCGCGCCGCGAAGCACTGCGCCGAGACCGGCGCCGACCCGGACGACTTCGTGCATGCGCGACTGATCGCCGACATGGCGCCGTTTCACTTCCAGATCGAAGCCCTGTCGCATCATTCGGTGTGGGGGCTTGAGGCGGTGAAGACCGGCGTCTTCGCTCCGCCGGCGCTGATCGGGGCGATGCCTTTCGCCGGGCTGCGGGCGTTGGTAGACGAGGCGATAGCGGCGCTGGAGGCGCTCACGCCCGCCGAGGTCAATGGCTGGGCCGGCAAGGCGCTGAACATTGCCCTCCACCGCCCGCTCGACGAAGATGATCGCTCCTCGGCCTGGGCGCCGCGACAACTCGCTTTCACGTCGGAGACTTTCCTTCTTTCCTTTTCGCTGCCCAACTTTCATTTCCACGCCGTCACCGCCTATGACATCCTGCGCTCGCGGGGCGTGCCGCTTGGCAAGCGCGACTACGAGGGGCAGCTGCGCACTAGGTCGACCTCGCCCAAATCGGACTCTGCGACACACGGCTAGGGTCGATTCTCACAGTTGACTTCCGGCCCGAAACCGGAAGTTCAATCGATAGCACCGCCACCGGACCGCCGGGACTCAAGCGTCAGATTTTGACCACTAGCAACTATGCCTGCTTCGGGTCAGAAGCGGCGGACCGAGCACCTGCCGGTGACCTGCGCACGACCGCAAGCTTCTGAAAGCTGACATGAATCCGCTGCGGCCGCTCTGTGCCGCGCGCAGCACCTCCGAGATAGCCGCCTGTTGCTCGATGAGTTCGGTCAGCCGATCTTGCGGCTCAGAAGCTCTAAGCCGAGGAACTGCTCCGCATGAACGAGAGTATCCACGGAGAAAGGAGCGCATTTGCCTTGGGCCAAGTGCGCTTTGCCTTTGTCATATCGCACTCCGACGCGCGAGCACCAACACGGGAAGCAGACCTCAACGCTCGACGTCAGCCTCCCGGTTGCGGAGCTTCGCAAGCACGCGCCTGAAGAACCCCGCAGCGGCAATCTGTTCATTTTGAACCGGGGAAGATGGCGCAATAGGCGGTGCCGCGTGCAACGGCATTGGTTCGGCGTCGTCTTGCCGGCCGTGTTTGATGAACACCAGGCGCCGGTCAACATCGTGGCATCTGGAACACCTGAAGCTGTGGTGCTCGAACCCAAGGAGGGCCATGGCGTCGTCCCGCACCACGTTCGTCAAGATCATCTCGGCGCCGCAAACCATACAACGCATCGCACGCCTCACCAAACAACAGCCATCGAACGCCATTGTAGACGGGAAGGTTAAGAATGCGTGATGCGGTACGCCTACACCGTTATGAGAAGCGCGCTGCCATCACCTGCCGGCGGTTCTCTTCGCCCTATTTCGGCTGGAAGGGACATCGGATTCTCCGCGGTGTTTCGTGAGCTTTGCCTTCTACGCCACAGCTCCGGCGGGAGTGTTCGCGCTCGACGCTAATCACGCGGGTTAGAGCTGATTGCGGCCACCGTCGACGGCGAGGTCGACGCCCGTGATGCAGGAGCTTCGACGAGGCGGCGGGCACTGTGCGGTGGCCCAAGATAGGGGAACTCGGCGAGCAGATCGCTGTGGACTCCCACCCGGTCGGTCGTCACCTTGTATGCCACCAAAACGCAGGCCATGTGTGCGGCCGTTGAATTTGCCGAGCAAGCTGGCCAGGACCGGGGCGTGGGAGAAGTGCTGGTGCGCCACGAGGATGGGCGCTTTTTGGTGGAATGGCGATTTGGCGACGATCCACAACCGACAAAGGCGGCGCGACGAGTGCTGACAGCGAAGGCGCTGTAAGCCACGAGACCGCGGCGCTGCGGATACGAACCGCATTTGAAACAGCCGACCTGCCGATACAGCAGCCGACGAAATTTGATCTCGCCATCAATCTGAAGACCGCCAAGACACTTAGCCTGACGGTGCCGCAGACGCTGGTCGCGATCGCCGACGAGTTGCTTCAAGGTCAGGGCTCGCACGCGGCCGGACCCAGAAGGGCGGCCTCTCGACCGCCCTTCGCCTTTGTTGAAGTCCATCCCATCGCGAACGAGCGATACGCCGCCGCCAGGGAAATTGTCCCGGCTTCAGTGCCTGGCCGATGCAGCGGTTGCCGGAATTCTTTCGCCCGAGGCCAGCCACTCTTCCCAGGTCTGCATGCGCAGCCCGAGCAGATCGTA
>DASYKO010000489.1:0-34019 GCA_035995285.1 Hyphomonadaceae bacterium
AGACACCGGCGCCAACCGCTTCGGCCCCCCAGCCGAGCCCGCTGCGTGGACGGAAACCGCAGACGCCCTCACCTACGGCAATTCCACACCGCAGAACGTCGCCGGCGATGGCGGCGGCCTCTTCAAATCCTGGCGCCCGCAGCCGCCGCCGGCCCAGAGCGAAGACTGCCTCTTCCTCAACGTCTGGACGCCCAAGGTCGATACAGGCAAGCGCCCCGTACTCGTCTGGTTCCACGGCGGCGGCTTCACCACGGGCTCCGGCTCGTCTCTCGCCTATGACGGCGTGCGCCTCGCCAAGCGCGGAGACGTCGTGGTCGTCACCGTGAACCACCGCCTCAACGTCTTCGGCCACCTCTATCTCGCCAACTATGGCGACGAGTTCGCGGACTCGGGCGCGGCCGGCTCGCTCGACATGGTGCACGCCCTCAAATGGGTGCGCGACAATATCGGCAATTTCGGCGGCGATCCCGGCAACGTCCTGATCTTCGGCCAGTCGGGCGGCGGATCAAAGATCTGCACCCTGATGGCAATGGATTCCGCCAAGGGCCTTTTCCACCGCGCCCTCGTCCAGTCCGGCCCACGCATCAAGCACATCGAGAAAGCCGTCGCCGCCAAGTCTGCCGACGACTTCCTCAAGAAGGCCGGCATCACCAAGGATACGATCGGCTCGCTCAAGACGATGCCGCCTGCGGAACTCCTCAAAGTCTTCGCAGACGTTCCCGCCGCCGGCTCAGGCCCGGTGCTCGACGGCCGCTCCATCACCCGCCATCCGTTCGATCCGGATGCCCCCGCGCAATCGCTCACCGTGCCGCTGATGATCGGCTGCACGAGAACCGAGGGCACCTCGCTGATGGGCACGGATGAAAGCGGCCTCGCGCTCACCTGGGACACGCTGCCCGCAGCGCTCAAGAAGGCCTTCCCCAAGAAAGACCCCAAGAAGATCATCGACCAGTACAAGAAGACCAAGCCGGATATCGAAGCGCCCGAAGTCTTCTTTGGCGCCTCTTCCGACGCCCGCTTCTTCCAGAACAGCGTCACCATCGCTGACCGCCGCTCTGCGGCCGCAGGCGCAGCCCCGGTCTTCTTCTACGAACTCGACTGGGTCACGCCCGTGCTGGGCGGCAAGCGCTATGTCCCGCACGCGCTCGACATCGGCATGTTCTTCGACAACGTCGCCAAGTCGGAAAGCATGTCGGGCACCAGCCCGGAGGCGCAGGCCATCGCCGACCAGATGTCCGAAAGCCTGCTCGCCTTCTCCAAGACAGGCAATCCGAACAACAAGAACATCCCGGAATGGCCCGCCTACACCGCCGCCGACGGCCCCATGATGATCTTCCGCACGGCGCCGGGCGTGGAGAAAGACGTGCGCGCAGCCGAGCGTGCGCTGCTGGTCTAGGCGTCTGGGAACGGCGCTACGCCGTGGTGCAGGGAACGAGTTTTCCACAGGTTGATGGGGACTGTCTTTGAAGGCCGCTTCCGAAATCGGATCGGTTTTCAGTCCTCATTAACCACAGAAGTGCAAGCCTTGTGGATGGTCTGCCGCTCCTTCGCAGGGGCGGGTTCACCGGACCTCCGGCAGCTAAGCACTTTGGACGCACGTTACGTCTAGGGGCCGGTCCCATTAGCCGAAACTGTTGGCCCTTCTATGGCGCCGCCCCTCGCACGGGCGGCGTTTTCTTTTCGTGCTTAGACACTTGCGTCCTCGTGGTTACCGGAGAATTAATATGGGATTCTAATGGCATTAAAATCGCAAAAAATTAGCAAGAGGGGACGCCCTCCGAATGCCGGAGAAACAACGAAACTGGAATTCACGGTTCCGGCCGGGCTCTACAACTTTCTGGCCCTGCACGCGAAGCGAGCTGTGATTGGAGCCACCCCTACTGAGGTCGCTCGGTATCTACTCATTACCTACGCCACCAAGTTGATGGACGAAAAATTCCTAGATGTCGGATTGCCCCCCGCAACCGACTCCAAACTGGAATAGGATGCCGACATGGCCTCCTCCACGCTCGACACCTTCATCCGCGAAGCCCTCAACTGCGGCCAGCCGCGCGAGACCATCGCCGCAGCCCTCGTCGCCGCCGGCTGGACGCAAAAGGAAGTCGATGCCGCGCTCGACGACTACGCCGTCACCGATCTCGGCATGGCCGTGCCCAAGCCGCGCCCCTACGTCTCCGCCCGCGAGGCCTTCCTCTACCTCGTCCTGTTCATGCTGCTCGGCGTCGTCACCTGGAATCTCGGCTCGCTGCTCTTCGCCCTGATCGACATCGCGATCCGCGATGAACTCGACCAGCAATACGGCCTCTGGTCGCGCGACAGCCAGATCCGATCCTCCATCTCCGGCCTCGTCGTCGGCACGCCGCTCTTCGCCTGGCTCGCGCTCCACGTCCGCAAGCAGCGCCGCACCAACCCCGCAATGCAGCGCAGCCGCGTGCGCAAATGGCTCACCTACGTCACCCTGATCATTGCCTCCTGCACCCTGATCGGAGACGCGATCGCGCTCGTCTACAGCTTCCTCTCCGGAGAACTCTCCGCCCGCCTGATCCTCAAACTCCTCGTCATCGCCATCCTCGCCGGCGGCGTCTTCCTCTACTTCATCCGCGACGCCGAGAAGGGAGACGAGCATGACCAGCAAACGTGATCTCGGCCCTCCGCTAGCCCTCGCCGGCCTGGCCGTAGTGGTCGTCGCCGTCATAGCCGGCTTCATCGCCGTCGGCGGCCCCGGCGACGCCCGCGACCGGCGGCTCGATGAGATGACGACAACCCACCTTCACGACGTAGCCAACGCGGCTCAATGTGCATTTTCGTTCAAAGGCACGGCGCCGGGCGACATGAGCGAGATACGCAATGCGCTTGCTGAAGCGATCAAGGCGAGCCCGAACCGGACTGCCTGCGATGCATTCACGCTCGAGACTCCCCTGTCCGGCGCGGACTACACGCGCATCGCGGACAACCGCATCCGGCTGTGCGCAGATTTTCGCCGCCCCTACGATCCGGATGGCACGGGTACGAACCGCTATCTCGCCTCGCGCAGCGGCGTCTTCCCCGAACTTCTCGCCGCCCGCCCCGCCGGCCATCACTGCTACGAAATCCTGCTGGTCGCATCGAGCAAGCCCGCGAATTGAGCGCCGGCCCCTTCGTGTCTTCGTGAATCCTTTGTGCCTTTGTGTTTAGGCCTTTGCCCGCCGAGCAAAAGATTCCAACACGAAGACACGAAGGTCGCACAAAGGCACAAAGACAGCTGCGTCCGTCGCTTCGATCCAGCTACGTCACCCTTGCCGGAACGCAGGTCCTGCTTCACCGTTGACCACGCATGACCGCCACCCTCCTCTCCACCTGGCAAGACCAGCTCGGCGCAGCCCTGATGCGCCAGCTGCTCGGCGGCGCCGGTCCCGCGATCAGCTTCAGCAAGCCGCCCGGCGAGCCCGCACTTGCGTCGCACGACAGTCTCACCTGGCGCATCTACAAGAACCCCGTCGCGCTGTTCGCCGGCGGCGTCTCCGCCGTGATCCTCGAGCTGGCCGAACCCCGCGTCCGATCCGGCGTGTGGGAGCACACCACGTTCAAGACCGATCCCGTCGCCCGCATGAAGCGCACCGGCATGGCCGCCCTCGCCACCGCCTACGCCGCGCGCAGCGTCGCCGAGCGGATGATCACCCGCGTCAACACCATGCACGGCCATGTCAGCGGCGAAGTATCCGGAAAGGATGGCGTCGCCTCCTACACCGCCAGCGATCCCGACCTTCTGGACTGGGTGCAGGTCACCGCCTGCTTCGGCTTCGTCGAAGCCTACTCCGCCTATGTCGCACCTCTCACCAAAGCCGAACGAGACCGCGCCTACGCCGAAGCCATCCCCGCCGCCAAACTCTACGGCGTGCCCGACCCCGTCGCCTCGCAAGCAGACGTCGAAGCCCGCTTCGCCACCATGCTGCCAAAGCTCGAACGCCACGACATCATCCTCGACTTCCTGCGCATCGTCTCCCGAGCCCCCATCCTGCCCCCACCCATGCGCTCCCTGCAGAACACCATGATCCGCGCTAGCGTCGAACTCGTGCCAAGCCACATCCGCGACCATCTCGGCCTCGGCGAGCGCTGGCGCCTACGCAACTGGGAAAAACGCCTCGTGAAACTGGCCGGCGCCGCATCCGACCGCATCGCCATCCCCGGCAGCCCGCCCGTCGAAGCCTGCCACCGCCTCGGCCTGCCGACGAACTATCTCTACGCCTCCACGCGCCCAACTCGCCGCACTATATAGCCTCCCATGCTCGCCTTCGCCGCGCTCCTTGAGAGGCTGGTCCTCACCCCCTCGCGCAACGCCAAGCTCACGCTCATCGTGGACTATCTGCGCCACACGCCCGACCCGTCGCGCGGCTGGGCGCTCGCCGCCATCACGGGCGACCTGAACATTCCCTCCGTCAAACCCGCCGCCATCCGCGAACTCGTGCAGGCCCGCGTCGATCCCATCCTGTTCAACCTGTCCTATGATTATGTCGGAGACCTTGCCGAAACGATCTCCCTCATCTGGCCCGCCCGCCCCGGCGCCAACCGCTCGCCGGACCTCAACGAAGCCGTCGAGACGCTTCTGGAGTCCACCAAGGCCCAGGGCCTGAAGCTGGTCGAAGGCTGGCTCGACGCCCTCGACGCCACCGGCCGCTGGGCGCTCTTGAAGCTCGTCACCGGCGGCATGCGCGTCGGCGTCTCCGCCCGCCTTGCCCGGCAGGCCGCCGCCGACTTTGGCTCAAAGGATGGGGGCAAAGTCGACGTCGCCGAGATCGAGGAACTCTGGCACGGCATGAGCCCGCCCTATCTCGACCTCTTCGCCTGGCTCGAAGGCAAGGGACCCAAGCCGGTCTCCGGCGCCCTCGCCCCCTTCCGCCCGCCCATGCTGGCCCACCCGCTGCTCTCGAAATCCGAACGCTCCGATCCCGACGCGCTCGATCCAACCCGCGTCACGCCCGACCAGTTCGCCGCCGAATGGAAATGGGATGGCGTCCGCGTGCAACTCGCCGCCGAGCAGGGCATAGCCCGCCTCTACACCCGCAATGGCGATGATATCTCCAAAGCCTTCCCCGACCTCCTCGAAGCCGCCCAGTTCGATGCCGCCATCGACGGCGAACTCCTGATCCGCGATCCCGACGGGGGCGTCGCCTCCTTCAACGAGCTGCAGCAGCGCCTCAACCGCAAGACTGTCTCCACGAAGCAGATGCACGAACGCCCGGCCATGCTGCGCGCCTACGACCTGCTGATCGAAAACGGCGAAGATCTCCGCCCCCTGTCCTTCGCCGACCGCCGCAAGCGCCTCGAACGCTTCATCGTCACGCTCGACCAGCCGCGCATCGATCTCTCGCCCCTTGTCCCCTTCACGGACGCAACCGCCCTCGAAGACCTCCGCCGTCACCCACCCACGCGCGAGATCGAAGGCCTGATGCTGAAACGCTGGGACGCGCCCTATCTCGCCGGCCGCCCCGCCGGTCTCTGGTACAAATGGAAGCGCGACCCGCACCTCATCGACGCCGTGCTGATGTACGCCCAGCGCGGCCACGGCAAACGCAGCTCGTTCTACTCCGACTTCACCTTCGGCGTCTGGCAGACAACGGACGAAGGCGAACAGCTCGCCCCAGTGGGCAAAGCCTATTTCGGCTTCACCGACGAAGAACTCATCCAGCTCGACAAATACGTCCGCGACCACACGATCGAGCGTTATGGCCCCGTCCGCTCCGTCACCGCGAATAAAGAAGAAGGCCTCGTCCTCGAAGTCGCCTTCGAAGGCCTGCAGCGCTCGCCAAGACACAAGTCCGGCGTCGCCATGCGCTTCCCGCGCATCCACCGCATCCGCTGGGACAAACCCTCGCGCGATGCAGACCGCATGGAAACGCTGGAAGCGATGCTTGCTCGCTGACAAGCGTAAATGACGCGACCGCGATATCGTGGCGTGTGCTGGGACAAACCGTCGCTAGCCGCACGCTTCATGGGAATCCGCGAAGTAATGTCCGTTACCCGATGTGGCAGGCCGACGCATGCGCCCGGCTGCTCAATTGACCGGTAACCAGCCCCATGGCTCCTCGTGAGTGGGATACACGGGACTCGACTCACATGCCTAACCGCTGGCCAAACCACTGGCGCCTCGCGCTGGCTCTCGCCATCGCCTCCGTCGCACTCGCGACTGCCCCCCTGCTCGCGCAGGTGGAAGCACAGCCGTCGTCGATCCAGACGCGCTGATCTGCTCCGCTGAGCAAGGCGGCGCACGCCGCCGGATTCGCACCGCAAGACCTGAACAAGGCCAACCACCCCCCACCTGTCCGCCCCCCTTCGGGCGGGCGGGACCGCGTTGCATCAATTGGACGAAAAATTTGGGTAAGTAGGCGCATCAGGGTCCCGCCCGCCCGAAGGGGGGCGGACAGGTGGGGGGTGTGGAACCTTGTTCCGCTCTCGATGTCTGTGCAGATTTGAATCTCAGGCCCCATTTGGGTTTTCCCCCCGTCCTTGCTAGCTGTTGCCCCTCAAGGGAAGCACGCGATTCATGGACTTGAACCAGCAGCTCTACGACTTCCGCAACTCGGCCTTCCATTTCGAGGGCGCCACCCAGAAATGGATGTGGTCGGGCATCGCCATTCTCGTGGCCTACCTCACAGGCGTGATCCTCTCCCGCATCCTCCGCTTCCTCGCCCGCAAGCTCGCAGGCCTTGGCCGCCGCAGGGACCACAAGGACGAGACCAAGACCGCCGACCACCTGATGATCGACGTCCTGGTCATCATCGTCCGCGTCTCCTTCATCCTCGTCGCCCTCGCCCTCGCCGCCAACCTCCTCATCGGATACAGCCTCGCCGAGGCGCAGGCCGTCGCGATCAAGGCGCTGCAGGGCCTCGCCATGTTCGTCGGCGTCTGGTTCGTAGGCTCATGGCTTGGCTCGCGCGTGCGGGCTTTCGGCGAGCGCGTCGACCGCCACGCCTCCTCCGGCAAGACGCTGTTCCACTTTCTCTCCGGCTTCATCCGCCTCGCCGCCTTCGCCATCGGCCTCATCGCCGCGCTGCAGGCCTTCGGCTTCCCGACAACCTCCCTCGTCGCCGTCGTCGGCGCAGCCGGTCTCGCCATCGCGCTTGCCCTGCAGGACACGCTGAAAGCCGTCGCCGCCGGCGTCATCATCGCCGTCTTCCGCCCCTACCGCATCGGCGACAATGTCCGCATCGCCGGCCAGGACGGCACGGTCTCCGACATCACCCCCTTCACCACCGTGCTCAACACGATCGACAACCGCGAGATCACCATCACCAACGACAAGGCCTGGGGCGATGTCATCGTAAATTCATCCGCGCGCAGCCTGCGCCGCATCGACCAGCTGTTCTCGATCTCCTACGACGACGACATCGACCAGGCGATCACCATCATCCGCGACGTGCTCAAGGACGACACCCGCGTCCGCTCCGACCCGGCCCCCTGGATCAAGGTCGAAAGCCTCGCCGCCTCCAGCGTGGACATCCGCGCCCGCGCCTGGTGCGCCTCCTCGGACTGGCTGGACCTGCGCGGAGACACGCTGAAACGCGTCAAACAGGCCTTCGACAAGGCCGGAATCACGATCCCGTACCCCCACCAGGTCGCCATCGCCAAAGGCCTCGGCCCCGCTATATCCTCCCCTGATTCAGGGACTGACTCCGGACGGGGCTCTCAATGAAACGCGGCAAACGTTCCGAACGCGACCGCATTGAGCCGGAACCCGTGGGCGACCACGAGATCGACCAGGAACAGCTCGATCTCGAGCTGGCCGAACTCCGCCACAAACAGCGGCAGAAGCAGGACCAGCTTCCCGTCCGCGCCGGCCACAGGCACAATGACACGCAAGACGACAGGGACGAGAGGGACGGCGACGAGATCTTCGGCGACAACGACTTCCACGCTCCCGGCGCCGTCGACCTCGACCCGCGCGAAGTCCAGCAAACCCGCGAGCGCTCCCCCCGCGGCGTGATCGACCTCCACCCGCACGAGATCGAAGAGGAACACCACGATCCTCACCTGCCGCGCACCCTGCAGAGCAAGCTCTTCGGCATCGGCCCCTCCGGCTATTTCCAGCTCGCCGTTCTCTGCATCGCCGTCGGCGCCGTCTTCGAAGCCGGCGGCATCAACCCGTTCGACCCTCTCTTCACAGTGCAGGGCGCCCTGACCGGCCTCGGCACAGGCGCCCTCAACGTTCTCGGCTGGGTGCTGGAGACCGGATGGAAACCCATGCTCATCGGCGCCGCCGTCACCCTCCCGCTCTGGCTGGTGTGGCGACTGCTGTCGGTGCCGTTCAGGCATTAGCAATCCGGGACCGCCGGGCGGATCGCGCGAAGCGCGATAGCGCTCACCGCACCTCACACAATGTCATTCGGGCGCAGGCGCGCAGCGCCGAAGACCCGGAACCCAGTGGCCACAGGCGCCCGGCCTCGACATGCATGTTCAGCACCTGCGAACGCCGCCCTGGGTTCCGGATAGCCGCTGCGCAGCTTCCGGAATGACAGAGTTGAATTGACCATACTGGTGGTGACTTTTCCAAAACCCACCACCGGTATCGCCACCGCACCCCAAGCAAAATCAAAGCGCTGAAACAAAGTTCAGGTATTCGAACTGTAGGGGGCCGAACCTGCGCGATAATGGGCGCATGGAAGCCGAAGACCAGCAGCAAACCGGATGGCCCATCGACCCCAGCCCCTGGGCATGGCTTCGCTGGATCCTGAACCAGATCCTCGGCGACGGAGACTACTACGTCGCCCTCGCCACACGCGGCCTCACCCGCATCGACGCCTCCATCCTCGCCCGCACCCTGTGGAGCATGGAGGCTGTCCTCCGCCGCCTTCTCCTCGTCGCAGCCCTCGCGCTGAAGATCGCGCCCAATGAGAGGGCCCAACCGAAGACGGCCGCAGAAATTCAGCAAGACGAGACCAGAGGCTCGGACCGCTCTGACCTGAACCGCCCCTTCCGCATCTTCGCCATCTGCCGCACGCCGCCGGGCGAGCCCGCCGCACGAACCGAAACCGCGGCCCAGCCTGCCGCCGAGGCCGCGCAGCCCTCGTATCTCGGCGCGCTTCCGGTCGACCCCCTGCTCCGCCTCGGCGAAGACCCCCCGCACTCACCCTGGAAAGGACGGCAAGCCATTCACTCCGGCGAGGACCCGTTCAACGACCGCACGGTGCGCCCGGTCCCCATCCTCACCCGCCGCCTCGCCACAGTGCTGCGCATCTTCCGCGACCCGCAGGCGGCGACCCTGCGCCTCGCCCATCTCCTCGCCCGCCGCGCAAACGCCGCCCAGCACATCGCCTGCGCCGGCCTGCCCTGGTGGTACGGCCACACCATCCTCGACCGCCCTCCGGGCCTCGATGAAATCTACCTCGCGCAAGACGCCCTCACCGCCGCCCTCCCCTTCAGCGACACATCTTGATCTCACCCCACCGCCAAGCCCGCCCACTGCAGCCATGGCTGCGAACGCGAACCTGTGCGCGCTCCTTTCGAACTCCGTCACGGCAGACACCGCATGTGCCCAGATGAAAGTCCCACACCCCCCACCTGTCCGCCCCCCTTCGGGCGGGCGGGACCATGTTGCTCCAGCTTACCCCGATCCTTCTTTGTCCAATTCCAACCACGCGGTCCCGCCCGCCCGAAGGGGGGCGGACAGGTGGGGGGTGTGGACCCTTGTTCCGATGTCAACGAAGGGGCGAGGACTAATCCAGCGCCTTCTCGTCCCGCTCGCCCGTGCGTATCCGCACGACCTCCGTCAGCCCCGTGACGAAGATCTTGCCATCCCCGATCTTGCCGGAGCCAGCCACTTTCTGGATCGCCTCGATCACGGTCTCCGCCATGCCCGAGGCGACCGCCACCTCGATCTTCATCTTCGGCACTTCCGCCACCGAATACTCCGCCCCGCGGTACATCTCCGTCTGCCCGCGCTGCCGGCCGAAGCCCTGCACCTGCGTGGCGGTGATCCCGGACACGCCCAGCTTGGTCAGTGCATCGCGCACCGCCTCATACCTGTGCGGACGGATGATCGCGGTGATCATGCGCATCGGATGCTCCTGCTCGTGCTGCAGCCCCTGATAGACCAGCCGTCGAATGGCTTCAGAGCGGCTCGGCAGGTCCTGCTGCGTCCGCCGCCAGTCGTCCACGTCCTTCCCGAAGCTGGCCGAGGCCACCAGCTGGATACGCTGATCGAGCTTTTCGTCTTCGCTCAAAAGCCGGGTCTCCGGGCCAACCCTGAACCTTGCGACAAGGCCGGTGTTAGCACTTCGCTAGCACACCTTACACACAAGCGGCGAGTCGCCCATCACAGCCGCTGCAAAAGGTTAATTCCGGCGCTTAACCTTATCCGGCCCGTCTCAACCGGAAAAAAACCTTGCTCCGGTATGGTGACCCCGAACTCAAGAATTGGGTGGGCCTGTAGAATGCACGACCCCCGGAAACCCCGGCCGCTGAAGCCACGGACGCTGTCCGTCCTGGTCGTCGACGCGAACAATTTCTCGCGCGGCCTGATCGGCGAAATCCTGCGCTCCCTCAACGTCTCCAACATCTCGCCCGCGCGCGACGCCGAGATCGCCAAGACCCTCCTCGTCGACCGCCCGATCGACGTCATCCTCCTCTCCTGGGAAGAAACCGACGCCGTGGACGGGCTCAAGCTCGTTCGCGAGATCCGCCGCATCGACGATGACCGTATCCGCCGCCTGCCCGTCGTCCTGATCACCGCCGGCCTCACGCGCCAGCTCGTCATCTCCGGCCGCGATGCAGGCGTCGATGAATTCCTCGCCAAGCCGATCTCTCCCGTCGCGCTCAAGCAGCGCCTCGAAATGGTGCTCGAAACGCCGCGTCCGTTTGTCGACTGCACTGTCTATCTCGGCCCCTGCCGCCGCCGGAAGAATCCGGCAGACTACTACGGCGCCAAGCGCCGCGCCGGCGAGCGCACGCAGTCCGCCGCCCCGATGGTCGACCATGACGAGATGGCGGCCCAGACCCCGATCCGCCTCGCCCTCTCGGCCCTGCGCCTCACCTGCGCCCAGCTCCGCGCCAGCCGCCCCGAAGCGATGGTGACAGCGATGGAGCAGGTCAAGCACGCCAAGTCGCTCTCGATCGAGGCGAAGGACCACGCCCTCCATTCCGGCCTTGCCGCGTTCGAAGCTTACATCAGCGTCGCCACGCCCCTGGGCCAGCTCGAAGAACCGATCGTCAATACCGCCCTTGGCGCCCTGGAACAGCTCGCCGCCCTGCCGCAAAGCTATGCGGAAGCGCGCGACAGCGTCGCCATCGCCCTTGGCAAAGCCATCCAGAAAAAACTCGCGGCCTGAGAAGTAGAGTCCCATGACCGACGAACGCACACTGTCGCCGGAACAGCTGAAACGGATGAAGGTCCTTGTCGTGGACCCGAACTCCTATATGCGCGGCGTCGTGGCGGACAGCCTCCGCCGCCTTGCCGTCACCAACATCAATGCCGTGGCCTCCGCCGTGGAAGCCTTCACGGTCGGCCGCACCTTCAAGCCCGATCTCATCTTCGTGGACTGGGACGCCGGGCGCATGTCCGGCCTTGAATTCACCCGCGAGATCCGCCGCAACACGACCGGCATGTCGCGCGAGACCCCGATCATTCTGCTCGCCGGCATCATCGACCATGACCAGCTGATGTCCGCGCGCCAGACCGGCATCAACGAATTCCTGCTGAAGCCTGTTTCGGCCCAGGGCGTGCTCTCGCGCATCGAGGAAGTCGTGCTGCGTCCGCGCAAGTTCATCGACAGCCGCAACTATGTCGGCCCGTGCCGCCGCCGCAAACAGGATCCGGATTTCGCCGGCCCGTGGCGCCGCCTCACCGACGAGCCGCCGCAGAAGGCCACCAACGAACTCGCCAAGGAAAACGCGTTCAAGCTGCGCGCCATCCTCGACAACCTCACCGCCTATGCCGACCGCGCCAATGTCGACCGCACCGCCGGCATCCGCGGCATGTACCGCATGCTGACGCAGTACTCCGACGAAGTGCGCACGCTCGGCGACGACATCATCATGCGCGTCTGGAACACGGCCCTGCGCTATATCGAAGGCGTTGGCATGACCGACACCTACGACGTCGAAGTCGTGAAGTACCACTTCCAGACCATCGCCTCGATCCTTGCGATGCCGGAAGAAGCCTTCCTCCACCGCACCGCCGTCGCCAACGAACTCGAACGCCTCGTCGCCAAGAAAATCCACAGCGCGCACGAGAAGAGCGCGGACAAAAAGACGGACGTGGCCTGATCTCGACGGGGGAGGCTTATTCTCCGTTGTCATTCCGGAAAGCGCGCAGCGCTTATCCGGAACCCAGGAGCCGCGGCAAACCTCTCTCGACGCCCGTTGCCCCGCCTGCACACGTGGCCCCTAGGTTCCGGGTCTCCGCTTCGCTACACCCGGAATGACAGTGGAGGCTACTTCCGCTCGCGGTAGATTTCCCCAAGACGCGACACCCTGCACCACGGCCGCGCCTTGTTGAGGGCGATGTCAAACCGCGGATCGCCGCGATCCAGGTCAACGACCGCTACGCCCGGCGCCGACTGCGGCGCGCAGCGCGCCATCCAGTAGCCGTCCGGGCCGATCACGCCCGAGGGGAAGGCGCCGGGCTTTGCCGGGTCGGCCTTGTCGGTCTTCACCGGCGTCGATGCGCTGATCCAGTAGCAGTTCCCCGCCGCATGGCCTTGCAGCATCAGGCTCGACATCTCGTCCCTCATGTCGGCTGAGAACAGCAGGCAATCGACGCCCAGCCGCTCGTATTCCATGAACAGCTCGGCAAAGGCGATCTCTATGCAGAGCAGCATCCCGAAACGGAATCCGTCCGCCTCGAACACCACAGGCTCGAAGCCCGCCGAGTAATAGTTTGTGATCTCGTTCAACGAGCACAGCCGCTTGTCGTACCGCGCCGCGATCTCGCCCATGTCCGACACAACATAAAGGCTATTGCGCTGCCGCGTCCCCTCGATCCGGTGGGCCGACCCCACCACCGTCCACAGCTTCAGCTCCCGCGCCAGCGACTGCACTTTCGCCAGCTCCGAAGCCACGCCCCCCCAGTCCGTCTCCGCCTCCTTCACCGCGTAGCCGGAAATCGCGCCCTCTGTGAAATGCACCAGCCGAGCCCCCTGCCCCGCCGCATCCCGCATTTGCGCGCGGATGGCCGCGCCGTTCGCCTTCGGATCGCGTGTGACCAGCGTCTGGGCGGCGGCGATCTTCATTGGCTACCCGAACAGCCGCTTCTCGATCTGCGCTCGCCGCCCGGCATCCACGCCGAGCGCATCACGCAGATACCCGTCCACCCCGCCATGGCGCTTCTCGATCGAGGCAAACGAGCGCTCAAGGAACTCCGCCTGCACGCCCATGATGTACTTCATCGTCTCCAGCGTCGGCGCCTTGCCGCGCTGCTCGCCGATCATCGCCGCCCATTGCGCGCCATAGGTCTCGAAGCGCTGGCTGTCATTGGTCAGCAGGTAATCCTCGATGATGTCGTCCCGGTGCACGCCGGCCAGCTCATGCGTCAGCGCCACGATCAGCCCCGTGCGGTCCTTGCCCGCTGCGCAATGCACCACGATCCCGCCATCGGCCCAGGCCAGCGTCTCGAAGTATCGCGAATAGAGATCCAGCATCCGCGGCAGGAACGGGACGCGGTCGTAATAGCCGTGGATGTAGGTCCGGAAATGCTCCGGCGTCATGTCCCACTGGGCCATGAACCCGTCCCAGCTCTCGTGATGCGCGCCCTCGTCATCGTCATGGTTCTCGACCACGACGCCAGAAAATCCCTCCCACCGCCGCGACGGCTGGCGCGCCCGCTCTTCCGGCCGCCGCAGGTCGACAATGCTCGTGATGCCCAGCCCGGACAGCTTCGCAAGATCGGCATCGCTCGCCAGCGCATAATTGGCGGATCGGAACAGCCGCCCCGTCACCAGCTTCCGTCCTCCGGCGGAATAGCCGCCAAAGTCCCTGAAATTGTGGACGCCTTCGAATGCATGTTTGCGGTTCATGGCGCGCATATAAGCCAAGGCGCGTTGCGCCGCACCCCAAATAGGCCAGTGATCCACAGTCCCATCTGGGCCGTGTCGCCGCGCCCTGCCGAATCCCTGCAAGGTGCCCCAAGCGAATCACGAGGCAGATATGACCGCTCCAGTCGGCTCCAAAGCCAACCCATCCAAATACGACCCGCTCGCCAAGCTGGCCGAGGACGAACCCTATTTCGTGATCCGCGCGGACGACGTGCTCTCCAGCGCGCTTGTCGAACTCCACGCCTATATCGGCGCAGGCCAGTCCGGGGCCGCTCACAACAAGCTCGCGGAGATCATGCAGCTCACCGCAGCAAAGCCCCCGCGCCCCTCGGACTCGCCCAAATACCGCGAGACGTTCGCCATCTCCGCCGCCATGGAGAAATGGCGCAACAGCCAGTAACGGATCTACGGATATCCGCGGTCGCAGTTGAACGCGCGATCCTTGGTCAGCGCGCAATCCTTGGCGGATACAAGCTTCGTCACCCGGCCATCGACGAAATAGACGCTCGCGTCCGGCGTTCCGTACTGGCTTTCCGGTACGTCCTTGCGCTGGTGAAAATGGAAATCGACCTGAGCCGTCTCTCCCTCGCGCGCCTTCAGCACCGCGCCATTGGGAAGCTTCGCGAGATATGCATCCAGCCCACCCGGCGCCTCCGCCCCGAGCGGCAACTTCGCCAGCGCGCCGTTGATGTCGTCCGCCGTCGCGGCGCTCGTCAAAGTGATCGCGCCAGCAACAGGCAGCAGGATCGGCGCAAAGATCGCGATCCCCATCACGTCGCGCACCTGATCCTTCGTGCTCGCTTTGCGCTCCGAGCAAGTCACCACAATCTCCTGCTCGCCAGGAATGCCATCGCTCCGCGTCGGCCGGTGCGTCACCGCCGTCACGTGATCACTGACGAACGTGAATTCCGGAACGGCGAGCGAGACTCCACCCTGCTGAAACATCAACTGAGGCCGCGCCACGCTTCTCGGACACGGGGTATCCTTCGTCAGCCTCCAGCCAAGAACCTGCGTTGCGACGTCCCCTCCCTCCAGCCGCGCCTCCATCACCGGCACCCGGCTCGCCGGCGCAAGCCGCAGCCGCGTCTCCAGCTCCGCCCGCGAAAGCCCGTTCAGCTCCGCGACAGGCACGCGAACCATCTCATTGCTGATGATCTGGGTTTGCTTGACCGTGCTGCATCCAGCCGCGAACGCTGCAGCAAGGATGGCGGCGGTGAAAGACCAGCGCATGGGAACTCCCAATGCTCACTAGGCGAGACCCGAAGGCTAAGCCATGCCAGGTGGCAGCACTATGGCGCACTTGATACCGATCAGCCTCTGCTCCAGCTACCCGCGGCCGACAAACGGCATCTTGGTCGCCATAACCGTCATGAACTGCACGTTCGCCGACAGCGGCAGTTCCGCCATCATCAGCACGGCCTTCGCAACATCATCCACATCCATCGTCGCCTCGCCCACGATGCGCCCGTCCGCCTGCGGCACACCCTTGGCGATCTGCGCCGCCATCTCCGTGAGCGCATTGCCGATGTCGATCTGCCCGCACGCAATGTTGAACGGCCGCCCGTCGAGCGACAGGCACTTCGTCAGCCCCGTGATCGCATGCTTGGTCACCGTATAGGGCGTCGACCCAGGCCGCGGCGCGTGCGCCGAGATCGACCCGTTGTTGATGATGCGGCCACCCTGCGGCGTCTGCTTTCGCATCACTCCGAACGCCGCCCGCGCGCAATAGAGCGCCCCCGACAGGTTCACATCGAGCACAGCCTGCCAGTCCTCGAGCGGCATCTCGTCAATCGTCTTGCCGCGCGACCCTCGCCCCGCATTGTTGAACAGCACATCGAGCCGGCCCATCGCGCCGACCTCGGCGAACACCCGCTCCACCTCCTTCGGGATCGTCACATCCGCCGGCAGCACAGCGCCGCGCCCCGCCAGCTTCGCCGTCTCTTCCAGCGCTTCGCGTCGGCGCCCAACAAGCGCGATCTCCCACCCGGCCTTGGCAAAAGCCAAAGCCGTGGCGCGGCCGATGCCGCTGCCTGCGCCGGTGATCAGGATGGTTTTCATGAGGCCTGCTCCCTTGCGGGACAGGCTAGGCCGTCAGGGCGTTACGGTAAACGTTCAGCGCGTGCGCGGATCGTAAAGCGCCGCGATCATGCCGCTGCAGACGTAGAACATCACGGAATAGATGCCCGCCCACATCAGGAAGCCCGGCGGAACAGCGGCCATCTGGGCCGGCGAAGCGGCCCTCGTCATCGAAGACTGGGCAATCAAAGGCTGGTTGGTCATGGCGGGCGTCTCCGTCCCCGAGTTTCTTCCCGCCCAGCATCAAGCAAGCTACATGCCCGCCCCGCCACACACATCCGCCAACAGCAGCCGCAACTGCGGCGAATTCGCGTGTGGGGAGAGGACGCTAACCGGATGGACAAGTCTGCATGATGCTTGGCGACTGCAGGATTGATCGCGCCATCAAGGGGGGATGCGGCCATGGGTCCAGTGCTCGGTTTTTTTCAATGGCTGTTTGGTATCAGCTCATCCGAACATGCGGCAGACGACCTCTCAGCAACGGTTGCAGTTCTCGGTGCGTTGATCGCCATCGGCGCCGCCCTCATCGCATGGTGGCAAGTCTACAAGGCAGGCCAACTCGATCGCGAAATGCAGGCTCGCGCGATGTACGAGAGCTATCTGCGTCTGTGCTTCGAAAACTCCCCGATGAGTTCCGGAATAGAGGACGCGAACCATTGGACCGACCGCTACGAGTGGTTCGTCTCGATCATGCTCAATGCTGCGGAGAGCGTGCTTCTTTTCGTTTCGGCGAAAGACGAATGGGAAGAAACGGTGAAAAGCCAGATCAGGTATCACAAGGCGTATCTGCACTCGACGAAGTTCCGGGAGAGAGAATTCAAATACTACGACGACAGGATGCGGGATCTGATCGAGAAGGTTTGCGGGGAAGCCAACGATCAGCCGAGTTCCCCGCCGCGTGCACTGACGTCCTAGAAATACGGATCGAAGTTGAAATAGATCGGATTGGTCAGCCCCACCATGTTCCCGCTCAGCGCCGCCGAGCCGGGCACTTGCGGATAGGGCGTCTGCGGCCCCTCGACGACGACGCGGTAGTAGGTCCGACCAGTGGCCGATGGCGTATCGGCGAACTCTGCGACCGCCACCTTTCCATCCGCCTGCCCCGTCGCCTGCAGCGTCCGGAAGTCGCCCGAATTGCGGATGACCTTGACGGTGTAGGCCCCACCCGGCTGCACGTTGCCGGCGAGTTGCACGCGGAAGGAAACCGGTTTGCCCGAAGACTTCGCATTGTCTCCCATCATCACATCCATGCGGCCATCCTGGTCGAGATCGGCATAGAGCTCCACGCGTGGGCCATAAGGATTCGCGCTGATCGACACGCGGCCATAGGTGAGGCCCTGCACCACCGCCTCGCCCGTGCGCGCGGTTCCGTAGACCCATGTCGTCGGCGTGCCGACATTGTTGTTCGGCGCCTGCGTCGAATTCGGCGTCGCCAGCTCTGGCCGATCGGGAACGCCATGATGGCTGTCACTGCCGCCGCGGCCGGTCAGCCTCCGCCCGGAATTCAGCATGTCGTTCCAGATCAGGTTCGCAGCCTCGTTACGCGGCCACACCGCCGAATTCCACACCTCGACCGAATCCACCATGTCGTACGAGAACCCGAAATGGTCCTTGCCCGAGGGATGGTTCGCCGAAAGGTGGATGCCGAGCTCCTTCTTCACCTTCCCGATGACGGCATCGCGCTGGTCGCGTACGTCATAGAGCTTCTGGTGATCGTAGGGCTTGGCCGAAAACGCCGTTCCATGCCCGCGATCCGTCGTCCACTCCGCGCCATAGAGCAGCAGAATGGAATCCGACTTGTATTCCGGATCCGCCCACGTGTTGTGCGCCACATCGCCTTTGACGTGATTGTCGTGGTCGGAGATCAGCAGGTAATCGACGCCCGCACTCTTCCCCAGCGCCAGGATCTTCGAGACCGGATTATTGCTGGAATCCTTGCTGTGCCGCGAGTGGATATGAAGGTCCCCCTTCATCCACACCCCATCCGTCAGGCTCGCGACCTGCGGATAGGTATACCCGCCATTGGTCGGCGGGCCGCTCTTCGGAGCAACCGCCTGCATCGTATCCGGCCCCGCCGCACACGCCGCCAGCAACAGTCCGGCCGCCAGAACAAATCCACGCATGAGACCCTCCGTTCGCAACGAAGCGGTATCGCCGATCCATGATGGTTCAGCGACAGTCGTTATCTCATGGTGAGGTCGAGGAAACCTTTCCGGCTCTCCGGCGCTTGCACGCAGTGAAAGCTCCGCGCCAACGTCCGTTCACACACATGCCTGTTGGACAGGGCCTTGCCTCGGTTGAGCTTCGTCAGCACACCCTTCTCGAATGTGAGGATAACATCGCCCGACGTTTGCGCGGCCTGGTTATAGATCCTCACCGTATCAGGATGAGCCTTTGCGTTAGGCATCGTCCGGTTGAGACTGAAAGCGGTCATGCCTGCTTCATTCCACATCAGCGTGACGTGCGGCGGCGCGCTGGTTATCCATGCCTCGACCCCTCCGGGCGGCGCTGCGCCGAGGCCAAGCGTGCTTAGCGTCCTGTTCACATCGCGCTCGGTAACCTCGCCCTTCACGATATCAGGCTGGATCTGCTGCAGCGTCCCGACGACGGCGAGATAGGGCAGCGCAACCGGCAGAGCCAGGTAGTCGGCGATCCGGGCGCCGCCTCCGCTCTCGTGCATCTCGTAGCACGCCATCACGAGATAGGCGGGCGGCTTGCCGTTCACGCCGGGCTCGGGGTGGGTCTCGTCAATCCATGCATAGCGCCCATCGCGAAAGATGAATTGCGGCGCGCTCGGCGGATCGTACGGCGTCATCGGCCCGGTGGGACTGCCCTCGCGCCACCGCAGGGTCGGGTAGCTGTCCTTCGGGCATGGGCCCTCGCCGAAGACGCCGTCCCACAGCACATATTCGATGAGCGACCCACCCCTCACCTCGGCGCCCGTGACGATGCGCCGTGCAGCCGGCTTGAACCCCAGCCGCTGCGCAATCTCTGCGGACGTGAGCCCCTCCGCCTCGCTGAACGGCAGCACGGCCCGTTCGGTGAACGTATAATCCACCCGGTAAGGCGCCGAAGCTGCGCACGCCGAAACGGCGAGACAGCCTAGCAACGTCGCAACAAGGCGCATGAACTCCCCCGGCTTCAATCCCGCGAGTTCACCATCGCAAACCTGCAGCGGCAAGCGGCCTAGTAAGACTTCGGCAGCCCCAGCACGCGCTCGGAGATGAAGTTGAGGATCATCTCGCGGCTCACCGGAGCAATACGCGCGATCATTGCCTCGCGCATGAAGCGCTCGACGTCGTATTCCTTCGCATAGCCCATGCCGCCGTGGGCGAGCACGGCGGTCTCGCAAGCGGTGAAGCCCGCTTCGGCGCCGAGATATTTTGCGGCGTTGGCTTCCGCTCCGCACTCCTGGCCGTTGTCGTAAAGCTGGGCCGCCTTGTAGGCGAGCAGTTCCGCCGCGCTCAACTCAGCCCACGATTTCGCCAGCGGATGCGCCACGCCCTGGTTCTGTCCGATCGGACGGCCGAACACCACGCGCTCCTTGGCGTATTTGGCCGCACGCTCCAGCGCACAGAAGCCGATGCCGATGGATTCCACCGCGAACAGCACGCGCTCGGGGTTCAGACCCTGCAGCAGGTATTTGAAGCCCTGACCTTCTTCGCCGATCAGAGACTCCTTCGGGATCTGCACATTGTCGAAGTACAGCATGTTGCACTCGACAGCCTTGCGGCCCATTTTCGGGATCGGCTTGGCCTCGACGTCCTTCATGTCCATGTAGAATAGAGACAGGCCCATATAGGCCTTGGCGACTTTATCCTTCGGCGTCGTGCGCGCGATGAGCAGGATCTTGTCGGCTCGTTGAGCACCGGTTGTCCAGATCTTGCGGCCGTTGATGGTGTAGCCCGAGTTGGTGCGCTCAGCCTTCGTCTCCAGGCTCGACGTATCGAGGCCCGAGTTCGGCTCGGTCACGCCAAAGCACATCTTCTGCTGGCCCGAGATGATCTTCGGCAGGAATTCCTGTTTCTGCTCCTTGGTGCCGAACTTCTCGATCGGCTTGGCGCCGAAGATGTTGAGGTGGATCGACGAGCAGCCCGTCAACGCCGCGCCCGAGCGCGCGACGGTCTGCATCATGATGGCCGCTTCCATCAGGCCGAGGCCCGAGCCGCCCACTTCCTCCGGCATCGCGATGCCCAGCCAGCCGCCATCCGCCATGGCCTTGGTGAACTCTTCCGGCCAGTCGCCCGTGTCATCGCACTTGCGCCAGTATTCCGGGGTGAACTGCGCACAGACCGCCGCAACCGCCTCCTGGATGGAGCGCTGGTCGTCAGTCATGGGGGCAATGTTATGCATCTAATATCTCCCGGAACTCCGTCCCGCCCCTACTAGCCATAGGGGCGCGCAACCGCGAGTGCGGCGCCGTGTCCGGATTGTCAAATATCCTTGTTGAACCGCAGTGGGGTAAACGTGGACCGGCGCACGCCGTCCAGCACGGCATCGGCCACCTGCTCGGCCACCGCAGGGGCAAACAGCACCCCGTTGCGATAACACCCCAACGCCGCGAACACGCCCGGAATGGCGCTCTCCCCGATCATCGGAGCATCGTCCGCCGTGCCCGGCCGCACGCCCGCCCAGGCGCTTACCTCCGGGGCATCCTTCAGCGCGCCACAGATCGCAACGGCCTTCTCCTTCAGCCCTGCGATCACCGCACGGTCCACGGTAAAGTCTTCCGCGCCGCGCTCGATGCTCGCGCCCACCAGCGTCCACTTCGCCTTGGGCGCGATGTATACGTCGCGCGTATGCACCACATGGCTCGGCGCGGCCGGAACAGAGGCCAGCGCCAGCATCTGGCCTTTCACAGGGACTACCGGGACGAGCCCCGTGTCGAGCGCCTCGCCGCGCATGCCGTGGAATTTCGGCGGCAAACCCGCGCCCGTCGCCAGCACAACGCTATCCACCCGCTCCCCATCCGGCATGGTGATCTCGCGGCCGATGACCATGCGATCGATGGACCGTCCGTATTTCAGCGCGATGCCGGCCCGCGACAGCGCCGCCGCCATCCGTTGCAGCAGAACCTGCGGATCGACATGCTGGTCTCCGGACAGGTGCAGTGCACTCCTCACCGCGCCCGTTACGCCTGGCTCGATCGTCTTCAACGCGGCGCCTGTCAGCGTGCGCACCGCGAGCCCCCTCGCCTGGCACGCCGCCGCCAGCGCCTCCAGCCACTCCGCCTCCGCCTCGCTCCTCGCCACCGCCAGCGCGCCATTCTTCGACATCTGCACCGGACCGCCGCCCAGCCGTTCGATCTTCGCTGCGAAATCCGGCCAGATCTCCCCCGCGTGACGCGCCAGCGCCGCCAGCGCCAGCTGATCCTGCTCCAGCCCCCACTCGAACGCCGCGCCCAGCATGCCCGCCGACCGCGCCGTCACACCCGCGCCGATCTCGGTCCCGCGCTCGTAGACGCTGACATCCGCCCCGCGCGCCTTCAGCTCCAGCGCGCACGCCATGCCCACGACACCGCCGCCGATGACGGCGATGCGCAACGATCTTCCTTTGGGGGCGCTGGCCATGGCGCCTCTATACGGCTGGCTGGCTCCCGGTCCAGCACCCCGAGGCCCACACGCAACAAGAGAATTTACGGCCGCCCAGAGTTGATACCGGCCGTGCCTTTCAGAGCCCGGGAATCCAGCAAATGAGAATATCCCTGCACTTTCTGAGGGATGTGCGCCGCAGCAAACTGGCGAGTTTCCATGGGGCCTGCCCCACGCCGCGGCACAACCGCTCTCAGGCCCTGTGCCGGGCCGGATCAACCATCAAGGGAGGGCAAACGTCAGACGGCCGAGGGCATCGGATCGTTGGCGCGCACGCGGCTCTTCTCGGTGCGCCAGAACACCAGGAAGCGCGCAGCATGGTCGCGATTCTGGAAGACCAGCTTCCGGCGCATGGCGCCTTGCGAGTACTCGGTCATCATCATGATGTCGGGCGCATCCCCGGTATCATTGGCGATTCCGGTCTCCGCGCTCCATTTGGCGAACGCGTCGAGCGCATTCGTCAGACGAGACGTGTCCGGCGCCTCTTCAGCGCTGATCTGCAATACGACTTCAGACATTCCCGACCCCGAAGCCCAACTCTACCCAACACTGATTCCGGTGATCCCGATCAGAAACCGTCCCACGGCCTCGTCATTACCGGAAGTACACCCACGTCCCCGACAGCAAGCGCCGCGCCACTTTTTGAGTCAACGAGGCATCGCTGCAACGCAACAAACCATCACATTAACGGTACGTCACGAAGATTCAACCGGAGGGGGAGATTTGGAGGAACGCAAGTTTGAAGGTGGGACGCACGGTTGAGGCGGAAGCACGTGAGTCGCCGGAACTGCAAGCCGCTCTTTGGGCCTCCGAAGGGCGGCAGTAGAAAATCGAGTCTCAAAGCCGTGGAGAACGGATCATGGCGTTCAGAGCTGCACTTGGTTTGCTGATCGGCGGACTCATGACGGCGGGGTTGGCCGTGGCTCAGACGCCATCGGACGCCAAGATCCAGACCGGCCAGTGGGAGTCGACCGAGACGGTTTCGGAGATGGTGAACCCGCTCTTGTCATCAACGCAGATCGCCAACCGCCTGGCCAAGCCCGCGGTCGTGAAGTTTTGCGTAAAGTCGGCATCGCTGCGCGACATGCTGGTCGGCACGGACAAGGCGGGGCTCTGCTCGGGCGAAGTGGCGATCGCCAACGGCAAGATTTCCGGCAGCCGCAACTGCACGGCCGGGCTCAAGGGCACGCGAAAGATCGAAGGCGCGTATACCGTCACCACCGTCGACACGATGCGCGAGACGACGACGGAAACCCAGAAGGGCCCGGCGCACACGAAGTCTCACCTTGTCAGCAAGCGCATCGGCGATTGCAGCTAGCTGCCTAGGCGGGGGCGGCCATGAAGCCCGCGACGATGCCGATGATGGCGAGGATCAGGTTCACCAGCATGGGCAGGGCCGACACCAGATAGCCCATGCTGCGCTTGTCTGGATGGTTCATGTAGCCCTGCATGTACATCAGGCGGCCGATGCACCAGAAGACGCCGAGCGCCGCCGGCAGCCATCCCACGACCGGAAACGCCGGCGAGAAATAGACCGTCGCCAGCCAGAGCCCGGCCAGGAACAGAGGCATCCCCTCCAGCGTGTTCGAGTGGACGCGGATGGCGCGCTCGAGCTGGGGCGCGCCTGTCATCGCCGGCGGCGAGATGCCGGTCTTGCCCCGCGCGATGCCGACATTGATGACCATGTACATGTACACGAACATCGCCAGCACGGTTACGGCGGCGCTCCAGAGCGAAGATGTGCCGATCATGATGTCTCCCCTGGCGCCAGTGCGGCTGCACGTTGCTTGGCAGCGGCGCCTGACCCTATTTTCTAGGTTCGGAGTCCTGCGCCTTCAGCGGTGCGGACGCAACTGTCGGCAATGGCGATGATGTCGCGCGCTGAGATCGCTCTCGTCGCGGAATGGGCCAGACCCGTTCAGTCGTGCGGCAGGGCCTCGCCGTTCAGCGCTGCATCGACCAGCTGGGCCGCATAAGCGTGGTCGGCGCTGGCGGGCGTTGCGAAGACGAGGCCCCTGCGCCAGCTCTCGGGCGCTTCCGGGTGGATGCCGGCGAGCACGACGAAACCCTCGCCGGCCTTGCCCTCGACGACGGCCGGCGTTCCATTCTCATATCGCGCCACCACGTCGCCCCATCCGGAAAGCTCCGGGCCGTCCTCCCAGTAGTGATCGGCGGCAGGCGCGCCCACGGGCTGCACCTTCACCGCCGCCTTGCGCACTCCCTGGGCCGAGAGAGCGTAGAAAGGAAAGCGCACGCCGCCCGTGATGTTGAACCCGTTGTAGAGTCTGTTTGGCGGGGAGTCGCCGGCAAGGAACGCTCCGGCGCAGACGCCGAGATAGTTGAGGCCCCCATTCACGGACTGCCGGATGGTCGCGGATGTACCCGGGACAAGACCCTGGCCCATCTTCACGAAATTGCCGCCGGACATGATGAGCAGGCGATAGGCCTTGAGATCGGCCGCGCTCATCGCATCCAGCTGTCGCGAGTTCGCCGTGGCGTAGTCGAGGCCGCGCGCCTTCAACACCGCTTCGATCGCCGCAACATCGCCCGGCGAGACGCCGGCGCCGTTGAACAGAAGTATGCTCGCAGGCTTGGGCGCGGGGCCGGGCGCAGGACTGCAAGCGGCAAGGACACAGACAGCCAACAAGGCGCCAATTCGTTTGCGCACGTCTTTCCCCTCAGCCGCCCCGCAGATCGTCAGCCCTTGCGCGTGTTGCTCCACGCAATCTGCACCAGGCCGACGACAATCGCGATCGCGCCGTAGAGCGCCCAGCTATGATCCTCGACCATGAAACTGCGCTGACCGCCCGCGCCCATCGGCCCATTGAAGGCAATGTTATAGGCCTGCAGGATCCACACCCCGCCCATCAGCACGAGCAGCAGACCCAGAAGCGAACTGATGATCCGCCCGACAATGTTGAAAACCATGCGCATGAACCGCTCTCCCTGCGGGCGAGACTAGCGCATTCACAGCCCGGCGGGAAATCTATCGCCGCCCCAGCCTCTGGCGCCCTACCGCGCCTTCTCCGCAATCCGCTTGCGCGCCAGCTCGTCCGCCACGCGGTTGGTCGCGCGCCCCTCGCGCTGGGCCTGGTCCAGCACTTCACCAACCGTCTTCACCAGCTGGTCGACTTTGCCGTCGACCCATTTGGGATCGTACTTGCCAGATATTTCGGCCGCCACGTTGATGATGCCGCCGCCATTGATGACGTAGTCGGGGGCGTAGAGGATGCCGCGTTCCTTCAGCTTGTCGCCCATGTCCGCCGTCGCCAGCTGGTTGTTGGCGCCGCCGGCGATCACCTTCACCTTGAAGCGATCCAGCGTCTGCGGATTCACGATAGCGCCCAGTGCGTTGGGCGAGAACACATCGGCGGCCACGTCGTAGATCTCGTCCGGCTTGACGATCTTCGCGCCGGTCGCCTTGGCGACGGCATCGAGCGCATCCTGGTTCACGTCCGCGATGGTGAGCCGCGCGCCGGCCCTGGCGAGGTGCTCGCACACATAGGCGCCGACATGGCCAACGCCCTGAACCGCCACATGCTTGCCGTTGAAATCATCCGTGCCGAAGGCGCGCTTCACTGCCTCGCGAATCCCGCCGAACACGCCGCGGGCCGTCACCGGAGAAGGATCGCCGCTCTTGCCCGGCAGGCCGGCGACATACTTTGTCTCTTCCGCCGCATAGGCCATGTCGGCCACCGACACGCCGACATCTTCGGCGGACCAGTACGTCCCGTTGAGCGTATCGATCGCACGGCCGAGGGCGCGGAACAGTTCCGGCGTTTTGTCTGTCTTGGAGTTGCCCCAGATCACCGCCTTGCCTCCGCCCAGCGGCAGGTCGGCCATGGCGTTCTTGTAGCTCATGCCCTCGGAGAGGCGCAGCGCATCGACGAACTGCTCGTCCGAGTTTGCGTAGTTCCACATGCGGCATCCGCCGCCCGCCGGGCCGCGCACCGTCGAGTGGATCGCGATGATCGCGCGAAGGCCCGTCTTCTGGTTGAAGAAATGGTGGACGCTTTCGTGCCCGGCGAAGGCGGGTTTGTCGAACATGAGGAAGGCTCCAACGCAGCCGGTGTTCCGGCCCAGACTTAGGCATTTCGGGCGCGCGTATAGCGCTATCGCCCGGCGAGGTGAACCCACCGGATTCAGATCAATCCCGCTCGTAAGGGATATCCGTGTCGCAGTCATATCTGGCTGAAGGATCGGAAGCCCGCCGCCGCATCACCTCGCTCCACGTTTCATCCCAGCCGCCCTGCGCCGTGATGGGCATCGGCGCACCCACACCGGCTGTCCGGTAGACACGCCAGATTGCAAGATCGCTAACCGCCATCGAGTCGAAATAGGCCTGCAGGAAGGTCCTGAACCAGCCCGAGTCCATGCCGATCGACATGTGGGGCCCATCAAGAAAAACCAGCCCCCAGGGCATCTTCGGTCCAAAGCCCTGCTCGCAATAAGCGATCCCGGTGTTCGATGGTGGATGTTCGAACACAGACCAGCAGACGAACTGCTCTCCTGGCGCCCCATAGTCCCAGTCGCGCAGGACAGGCCTCGGCTCAACAAGATGCTTGCGGACATGCGCGAGCACGCGCTCATCGGGCATCTTCGACAGGTCTGCGGCGATCAGGGATTTGAGGACTACGGCATCAAGAGCCATGCGCAATGTTAGCCGAAAGCGTGCCAGGCGAAAACCCACTCACATAGCTTGGCGCGCGAACGGATTTTCCGCCGTTCCCGTTCTCGGCGGCATGGTTGCTGCGCCGCTAACCAAATAGCCCCGCCACGCCGCAAGAAGTGACCGCGGATGCGTTGGCGCGTGGGGTCAGGATGCTATAGTCAGCCCGCAAACCAGTCGCGGGGCGTAGAGTTGTTTCTGAAATCGATCCTCCTTGCCGGCGTGGCCGCAACGCTTGCCTGCCCCGCCCTCGCGCAACAGGCCGCGCAGGATGAATCGGGCCAGCGCATCGTCGTCATCGCCGCGGCCCCGCTCGATCCCGGCACGCAGGCCGAATTCGTGCCCGCCGCCATCAGCCAGCTGGACGCAGACGATCTCACCCGCACCGGCACGGCCGATGTGCTCGGCGCGCTCAACCGCCAGCTTGGCGGGATCACGCTGGATGAGGCGCAAGCCAATCCCTTCCAGCCCAACCTGCTCTATCGCGGCTTTGAAGCCTCGCCCCTGCCCGGCAATGCGCAGGGCCTTGCCGTCTATGTCGACGGCACGCGCTTCAACCAGGCCTTCGGCGACACTGTGGACTGGGACCTGATCCCCGACATGGCGGTGAGCTCGGTCGACATTGTCTCATCCAACCCCGCCTTCGGCCTCAACGCTCTGGGCGGCGCGCTCGGCGTCCATCTCAAGAACGGCTTCGACAATGCGGGCGCCACACTCGAAGCCTCCGGCGGATCGTTCGGTCGCGGCCGCCTTGCTGCTGAGTATGGCGTCGCCGAAAACGGTGTGGCGCTCTATGTCGCCGCGACTGGCTTAGATGACGATGGCTGGCGCGCCTTCTCGCCCTCGCGGCTGCGTCAGGCCTATTCCGACATCGGCTGGCGCGATGGCGACAACGAAGTCCACGCAACCTTCCAGGCCGCCGACAACAAGCTCACCGGCAACGGCTCATCCCCTGTCGAGCTGCTCGCGTACGACCGCAACGCCGTCTTCACCCATCCGGATACGACCGAGAACAAATACGGCCGCTTCGCCCTGACCGGCGATTTCCGTCTCGATAGCTGGCGCCTCAACGCCCAGGCCTACGGCGCCCGTCTCGACCGCCACACCGTCAATGGCGACGCCGCCGAAGTCCAACCCTGCGACGACGACGATGATATCCTCTGCTCCAGCGAAGAAGACGACCTCGAACTGACCGATATCAACGGCGGCCAAGTCGACAACTTCATCGCCAACAGCCCCTACGCCGACGACTTCCCCGAGTTCGACGAAGGCGGCCCCTACGCCTTCCTCAACCAGACCGCCACCGCCACCAGCAGCTATGGCGCGAGCGCGCAAGCCTCCATCGCGGGCAATCTCGGCGGCCTTACCAACCGCTTCTCCATGGGCGCCAGCTTCGATGGCTCGAAGACCCGCTTCCACGCCGGCACAACGGTCGGCGGCCTGTCGCTCGATCGCGGCTGGTTCAGCCCCGGCGTCGAGATCGACACTCCGGATGCCAACATCACGCCTGTCTCGGTGCGGGTGACCACCGAATACTACGGTCTCTTTCTGAGCGACGCCCTCGACCTCACTCCGCGCCTCACCGCCACGCTCACCGCGCGCGCCAACGAGGCCAATGTCGTACTGGAAGACCAGCTGGGCACGGCGCTCAACGGCGATCATACCTTCCGCCGCATCAACCCGGCGCTGGGCCTCACCTGGCGTCCGAACCAGATCCTCACTGTCTATGGCGGCTATTCCGAATCCAGCCGCGCGCCGACCGCCGCCGAGCTCTCCTGCGCCGATGAAACCGCACCGTGCAGCCTCACCAACTTCTTCGTCGCCGATCCGCCGCTGAACCAGGTCGTCGGCCGCACCTTCGAACTGGGAGTGCGCGGGCACATGGACATGTCCGCTCTCTCCCTCGCCTGGCACGCCGGCGCCTATCGAACCGATCTCAGCGACGACATTCAGTTTGTCGCCAGCACGACAGCCGGCCGCGGCTTCTTCACCAATGTCGGCAAGACGCGCCGTCAGGGCGTGGAGCTTGGCGTCTCCGGCGAGTTTGCAGGGCTCGAAGCCTATGCCGACTATGCCTGGACCGACGCCACTTACCGCACCGCGTTCGATCTCTTCGCCGGCGCCAACCCGGCCTTCGACGATGAAGACGACATCATGACGGTCGAGCGCGGCGACCGCCGCCCCGGCATCCCCGAGCATAGCCTGAAGGCCGGCGTCGACTGGCGCCCCACCGAGGCGTGGACCGTCGGCGCCGACGGCGTCTATTCCAGCGGCCGCTATCTCGTCGGCGATGAAGCCAATGTCGCCGGCAAGACCGACAGCTATTTCCTAGCCAATGCCCACATCAAATGGCGCATCCATCCCGGCGTCGAATTCTTCGCCGAGATCGAGAACCTGTTCGACGAAGAATACGAAAGCTTCGGAGCCTTCTCGCCCGTGGAATCCGTCCCCATCATCGGTCTCGGCGAACTGTCGGACCCGCGCAGTCTCAGCCCGGGAACGCCTCGCGCAGGCTTTGCCGGCGTTCGCCTCAGGTTCTGATCAGAGTGGGATTCTAGCCGAACGCCACCGTCCGCGCTAAACCTCGGGGATGATCGTCCATCCCACCGGCAAGTTCGACAACAGCGCGCTACCCGCAAAGCACATCCAAGTGCGCCCACTCGCCGCCGCCATGGGCGCTGAGATAGAGGGCGTGGACCTGTCCAGCCTCACCGACGACCGGTTCGCCGAGATCCGGATGGCCCTGTTCCGCCACAAGATGATCTGCTTCCGCGATCAAAAGATCACCCACGCCCACCAGGAAGCCTTCAGCCTCCGCTTCGGCCCCTTCGCCGAGGACGCCTACACCAAGGGCGTGCCCGAACATCCGGACGTGCAGCCCTTGATCAAGGAAGCCGACGCCCGCACCGGAATGGTCTTCGGCGCCGGCTGGCACACGGACTCGCCCTTCCTGCCAAAGCCGCCTGCGATCAGCATGCTCTACGGCATCGACATCCCGCCCTATGGCGGCGACACGGTCTGGGCCAACTCCGCCCTCGCCTGGGCAATGCTCAGCGACACGATGCGGAAGATGATCGCGCCTCTGCGCGTCCACATGTCGATGAGGCGCGTGCTTGGCGCCGCGCAGGCGCATGCAACTGCCGACAACACGCCGCTGGGCCGCCTCGGCTCCACACGCGACGGCGGCGCGCTCTCCGACGAGATCCAGCGCAAGCTCAAAGGCTCGATGCACCCGCTCGTGCGCACGCATCCCGTCACCGGAGAGAAGGCGCTCTATTGCGACGAGACCTACGCCTCCGGCATCGAGGGCCTGACCGAGGCCGAAGCGGCCCCGCTCCTCGCCTTCCTCGTCCAGCACATCACGCAACCGGCTTTCACCTGCCGCCTGCGCTGGGCGCCGGGCACGTTCACGCTGTGGGACAACCGGCTCTGCGTCCACCAGGCCTTCAACGACTATGACGGCTTCCGGCGCGAGATGTACCGCACCACGGTGGCGGGAGAGACGCCGGCGTAAAGGCGCGGACGCAGTTTGCGGATCAAGGCCGCGGGCAACAACTCCGCCGATGCTCTGGTGCATGCGTCCCTGTAATGAACATTTCACCGCCCCGTCGTTGACTTGAATCAAAAGCCGCGATTTTCTGCGCCGGTCGATAGAGAGTCGGATCGGGGGAATACACATCATGAAAACGATACTGCTCGCGGCTGTTGCCGCGTTGAGCCTGAGCGCGTGCGCCACCATTACGCGCGGGACCACCACCGCGTTCGAAGTGCAGACCACGCCTAGCGGCGCGAAGGTCGCCACCAACCTGCCAAACAACAACGGCAATTCCCCGACTGGCTGTGAACCGACGCCGTGCGTCATTCCAAAAGTCAGCCGTGAAGCCAATTTCCAAGTCACGATCACCAAGCCGGGCTTCAAGACGTTCACAACCAACGTCACGCACGCGACCGCTGGAGGCGGCGGTGCGGCGATGGCTGGAAACGTCATCCTGGGCGGGCTGATAGGCGCCGTGGTTGACGGAAACAACGGTCTACGCAGGACCTTGTCCCGAATCCGCTGGTCGTGACCTTGGAGATCGAAGCTGCGCCTGCACCTGCGGCCCCGGCACAACCGGCCGCAGCCGGAGCACCGGTGAGCTAGCGAGCGATTTCTAGCTACCCTGCCAACTGCCTGCTTGCGCTGGCGTAGCTTGGCTACGCACACGTCCGCATGGTTCTGATGTCAGGGCTTGCACGAAACCGTCTTGGACTTCAGCGGCCCGTCTTCGCGCCTAAACCCGCGGCGCCGGCGGCATGAACACCTTGGACGAGGGCGCGTCCGTGACGTCCTCGAACAGCTGATCCGATGCGCCCGCGTCGTCCGGCTTCACCGCTGTTTCCAGCAGCTCGTCGGACACTGCTTCCTGTGTCAGTTCCAGCGGGGCGAGCTTGTCGGCGATCCAGAGGTTCACTTCCAGCGCGCCGCCTTCCAGCGCACGCACGCGGGCGCGCCAGCTTTGCGCTTCCCAGGCCAGCTCCTGCAGGAACAGCGCGCCCTCGCGCCCGGCCATGCCTGACTTGGCGGCCGTTTCCAGCTCGGACGCCAGCCGCTGATAGCCCATCCGGGCCGCATCCAGCACCAGATCGTTCATCGGGATCTTCTGCACCGAGGCAAAGCCCGTGAGCTTCAGCACTTCCTCGACATCATCCGCCGTCGCCAGCTGCGGCTCGGCCCAGGCCGAGGCGAAGGCTTCCGCCGGCGTACGCGAGGTATTGCGCGTCGTCTCGAGGATCACCCAGCGGCCATTCCGCCCCAGCGCACGATGCGCGCGCAGGACGAGCCCGTTCTTGTGATCGGCAAATGCAAACGCCTCGAGGCTCACCAGCGCTTCGAGCTTGCCCTCGCCCAGCGCACGCGGCCGGTCGAGATCGCAGCGTTCGATCCGCGCCTTGGGCGCCAGCTCCTGCATGCGCGCGATGTATCCATCGCGCCACTCGGCGACTACCGCCTCGCGCTCGGAGCGCGCGGCGAACGATTTGAGGAGGGCGCCGTCGGCAGCGAGGAAGCCAACTTCGCCGAGGCCGTCGGCCTGCTCCAGCGCAGCGTCCAGCAATTTCGCATCGATATCGGCGGAGCCCGGCGCAAGGCGCCCTTCGCCCCACAGCGTCTCCAGCGCCTTCACGCGCACCGACATGGCGTCAGACTTCACGCCGTGCGCAGCGGCTTCAACAACGAGACTCACCGGCTTCGCAGCAGCCTCAGCCTTCGCAGCTTCCACGACTTCGGCGGCTGCAGCCTCCGCGGTCGGAGCAATCGGCTCCTCGGCTTTCGGTTCTTTCTTTGCGGGTTTTTCCTTGGCGGACTTCTCGGCCTTGGCCGTCTTCTCGCCCTCAGCGACCTCGCCGGACGGCGGGGTATAATCGACGCCGTTCCACCACGCGCCGAGACGGCCCGTGAGGTCGCCGCCTTTCTTGGCGGGCTTTTCATCGGCCTTTTCGGCCTCCGGCTTTTTTGCCGGTTTCTTCGCGGCAGACATGGCCCGCAACAGTCCCTTGAAACACCCTGATCCGAGCGCTGGAGACTAGCTGGCCTTGGTTAATATTCGGGTCCCGGAATCCGATGAAATTTCACGGGTTAGAGGCTGTATTGACGCGGTTTTCAGCGCTTTTGACCGGTTGCGCCGTCTTGCCCCTTCCCGGGGCCTTCACCGAGGCCTTCGCCTGCTGGGGCGCCGCCGGCGCGGCATGCCACGGCAGGGGCGGCGAGCCTGAGACCAGCGGTTTCGACGGATCGCCGATAAAGCCGAGGATGTCGGCATAGACCACCGGCGCCTGCTTGTCGTTCATCAGCATGTGGTAGCCGTTCTTGTAGTAGGCGGTCTTCACGAAGCCCGGCAGCTTCTTGGCCGCCCGCTCCACGCCGAAGGGCGGGATCACCTGGTCGTTGGCGCCATAGAGCAGCAGCGTCGGCACCTTCTTGGGCAGCATGGCGACCTTCGCGTCCGCCTCCTCCATGATCGAGACGACACCGTAGACGCTGTCGATGCGGTTGTCCTTGAGGACGTATTTGTCGTTCCACATCTCGCGCAGCTTGTCGTTGTTGTCCGTGGCGACGACATGCACGCCCTTGGGCGGCACCACGATCCAGCCCGGCCGCACGTGAGACGACGTCCACAGGCTGACCGAATAAAGCCAGGGCAGCGCGCCCCAGCCGCGGAAGCCGGGACCGGAAAGGATCAGCACATCCGCTTTCGGAGGGTCGGGATCGGCAAAGGCCGTGATCGCAACCGAAGCCCCCATGCTCTCGCCCACCACCGCGATGCGCGCGTTCGGATGCAGCCTGCGCGCAACGGCAACCGCCGCCTTCAGGTCTTTCCGCATCACATCATGCTCGGGCCAGATGCCCGGCTGCGGCGAGCGGCCATGGCCGCGCTGGTCATAGGCATAGACGGTAACGCCGTGCTCGCTCCACCACTTGCCGGCGGAGTTGAAGGCCCCCGCGTAGTCGTTCATGCCGTGGACGGCGACGATCACAGTCGCGGGCCCGACAAATTCGGGCTCGGGAGGAAATGGGCCGCAAGACGACACGATGATCAAGTTCGGATCGTCGGCAGACGGCCGCGGCTGCGGACAGGGCGACGGTTTCCACGTGCTCAACCCCAGCCGAGCCCCGTCAAAGCTGGTGAACCAGTTCTCGGAGAACCCGGGCTGCGCCTGCCCGGAGAATTTCAGCGCGCCCTGCTGCAGCGGCGCGCACGCGCTCAGGACAGCGCCCACGAGGGCTAGAAATGGCGCAAGCAATCGGCTCATAAACGGCTACCCAGCCTTTACGTCCCCATGCACGTCGCCGACATACTGCCGTGGGTCGCCGAATTTGGAAGGGTGAAAAGTGTCTCAGGCTGTGGAACTGCTGATAGAGCCCCGCCCGCGCGACATTGGCGGGTTCACCGTCCGCCGCCTCCTGCCCTTCGCCAAGCGCCGGAATGTCGGCCCCTTCGTGTTTTTCGACCATCTGGGCCCGGCCGTCCTTGCCCCCGGCAAGGGCATAGACGTGAGGTCGCACCCCCATATCGGCCTTGCCACCGTGACCTGGCTGTTCGAGGGCGCGCTCGACCACCGCGACAGCATCGGCTCGGTCCAGACCATCCGCCCCGGCGCCGTGAACTGGATGACCGCCGGCCGCGGCATCGTCCACTCCGAACGCACGCCTCATGAAGAGCGGGCACAAGGCCATCGCATCGAAGCCATCCAGACCTGGGTGGCACTGCCCCTCTCCCACGAGGACCAAGCTCCCACCTTCCGCCACCACCCCGCCGACACGCTCCCGCGCATCAAGTCAGGCGACGCCACCGGCATCCTCATCTCCGGCTCTGCCTACGGCCAGCGCTCGCCCGTAGAATTCCCAACCGGCATCTGCCAGCTCGTGCTCGAGACGGATCGCGAAACCGAAATCGAACTCCCTCCCGTCCCCGAACTCTGCCTCTACCCCGTCCGCGGCTCAGCGCAGATCGCCGGAGAGACCATCCCCGAAGGCCAGATGGCGATCCTCTCCTCCGACCGCCCCCGCGTCCGCCTCTCCGCCGGTTCCCGCATCATGCTAGCCGGCGGCGACCCACTCGACGCCCCGCGCCACCTCGACTGGAACTTCGTCGCCTCGTCCAAGGAACGCCTCGCGCAAGCCGCAGCCGACTGGCGCAGCTC
>DASYKO010000490.1:0-7032 GCA_035995285.1 Hyphomonadaceae bacterium
ACCGCGCAGATTGATGACGCCCTTGAGGAAGTCTGGCGAACGCGGAAGTCTGGTGACCTGATCGGGCAACCGCGCCACTTCCTCGACCGCGGAAATGGCAAGGCCGTATTCCTGCCCGCCCAGCGTGAACACCAGGAAGATCCGCTCGGAAGCGTTGGCGGAGGCCTGCGGACCCGGACCTGTCGTGGGCATCTGCTGACGGATGCGGATCATGATGTCCTCGCGGAAGAGTTGGTCGGGAGACAGCACGGCGATGAGGCGCCTGCCGCCATCGGCCTTGATGACGAACTGGACGCGCGTCTCGCCCTTCGTGCGGCTTGCGATCACGACGGGCACGGGTTCAAGTTCGCTGCGACTGACCCGGATGATTTCCTGCACGCCATCCGCAGCCAAGCCGACGATCGCGCCGCCGACCGCCGCGACGATCACCATGCCGCCCTTGCTCTTGCCGGTGAGGCCAAGCAGAGCCTGCAGGGACATGAGCGGCAACAGCGCGTCGCGAAGGCCGACCATGCCGAGCACCGCCGTCTCACTATGCGGAAGCGCCGTCGTCGTCTCTGGAGCGCGCAGCACCTCGATCACGCTAGCGATGGGCAGCGCAAACTCCTGACCGCCGACTTCGAACACGATGAGAATGTCGCGGTCATCGGAGGCAACCGCCTCGCGCGATGTCTGGCGCACCGCGGCGCCTGAGCGCGCAGGAGCGCTACGGGTAAAGGACCCGAACGCGCGGGCAAGCAGGCCGGCCAAGTCGAGGATCTTGACCGGCTCGCTACTGTCCTCGTCGCGGAACACGCCCTTGAGAAGCTCGCCCTCGCTGGCCGAAAACTCTGCCTCGGCCGCTTTCACCTGCGAGGACGACACCTCCACCAGCGCCTCGACCTCATCCACCATGAGACCGAAGGGCGACTTGCCTTCGAGGACGATCACCCGCGACTTGTCACCGGCCACCGTGTCCGAGCGGCCGAGCAACAGCGCGAGCCCGGCGACAGGCAGCACCGATCCGCGCAGATTGCCGAGGCCCAGCAGTGCTTTCGGCCCGAGCGGCACGCGCACCAGCGGCGGCGTCTTCACGATCTCGCGCACATCTCCGGCAGGGACAGCATAAAGCTGGCCTGCGGCGCGGAAGGTCATGAACCGTTGGGTTTCAGCCTCTGCGCGGGAAGACGGCTGCCTAGCCATTTTTCGGCTTCAGCTCTTCAGCCAGAGAGGCGATTTCCTCGATTGCGGCCGCAAGATTTTCCGCCCCACGCGCCTGCTCGTCGGAGGCCGTAGCCGCCTGCCGCGCGGCCGTGCTGGTCTGCTCCGCCGCCGCGGCGATCTGGCGAGAGCCGGCCGCGGCCTGCGTCGCGGCAGAGAGGATGGCTTCGGCGCCTTGCTGGATCACGCGGCTGCCATCGATCAGGAAGCTGACATCGGCGGCCATCGCATCGAGAGGCCCGATTATGCCCTTGGAGCGTTCCACCTCGGTCTCGGCGGAGGCCAGCACCTGCTCGAGATCGCGGCGCACCGACGCCATCTGCTCGATCACGCCATCGACCGTGTCGCGGATCTTCTCGACATTGGCGGCGGCTTCGCGGGCAAGGCTGCGGATGTCGTTCGACACCACGGCAAATCCGCGCCCGCTATCCCCCGCCCGCGCGGCCTCGACAGCGCCGCTGACGGCCAGCATCGTCGTCTGGATGGCGGTTGAGCCGATCGAGTCCACCAGCTTGTGAATGCGACGCCCCGCCATTTCGAGCCGGCGCATCAGGCCGAGGCTGCCTCGCGTCTCTTCGATCGCGCGGCTGACGCCGGCAACCAACTTTTCAACCGTTGCTCGGGCTTCCGTCATGGCCTGGGCCACGACGCTGGAACGATCAAGCGCGATGTCCGCATTCTTGCGCGCTGTGGTGGCGCTGGATTCGATCTGGTTCATCGCGGCGCTGGATTCATGAGCCGCAGCCGCCTGCTGCTGCGCTGCCATGCTGATCTGTTCGACCGCCGTGTTGATCTCGGTGGAGGCGCTGGAGAGTTCTTCGACGGTGGCGGAGAGCTCGTTGGCGGCGCTGCTGATCTGCGTGACCGCGGCCCCTGCCCCCCGCCGCAGGTCTTCAGCGAGGCGCGCAAGTTCGTGCGCAGCCCTCTGGCTCTGGTCGAGCGCCGTTGACTGCTGCTGCACGGCCGTTTGCGATTCAGCTGCAGCCGAGGACTGTTCTTCTGCGGCGGCGGCGGTGATGCTGGCGGCGCGTTCTGCCTCCTGCGCTGCGCGGTCCGCCTGAGCCGCGCCCTGCAGGATTTCTTCGGCGCCGGTTGCCAGCTTGGCCATGTCGAGGCGCATGGCCTCCAGCGCGTCGATTGTCGCGCCCGCCGAAGCCGCTTCTGCCCTTGCGGTCTCCGCAGCCTGTTTGACGGAGGTGACGATCTGCTGGACTTCGGACTGGATGGCTTCCGCTTCCCGGCGGACATCGCTTGCAGTCTTTTCCGAGACGCCGGCCAGCGCGCGGACTTCCTCGGCGACGACGGCGAAGCCGCGGCCATGATCGCCGGCCCGCGCCGCCTCGATCGCGGCGTTGAGCGCAAGCAGGTTGGTCTGGTCGGAAATCTGCGTGACGGTGCGCGTGATGTCGCCGATCTCGCCTGCGCGTTGTTCAAGCTCGGCGATGATCGAAACGGAGCCTGCCTGCCGTTCTGCATTGCGCGCTATGGACTGGGTGGAGAGGCGGATGAGGGCTGAGGATTCCGCCAGGCTGGTCTGCAGAGCCAGCGTCTTGAGCCGCGACGCCTCGGCGCGCGAGCGTGCTTCCTGGACGGATGCGGTGATGCTCTTGACCGCGGAGGCCTGCTCCTGCGAGGCGCTGGCCGCTTCTTCGGCGCCGGCGGCGATCTGCTCCATCGAGCGCCGCAGCTCTTCGGCCGCTGCTGCGGACTGCGTCAGGCCGCTGGCGAGTTGTTCGGACGCTGAGGCGAGACGCTCGACTGCCTTCTGCCGCCGGGCGCCGGTAGAGGAGGATCCCGTGGCGGCTGCCTTGGTTTTCGGTTCGCTCGCCTTCGCCGGTGCAGCCGGCTCAGGGTTTCGCGCGCTTGTCCGGCGAGAGGCCATCCGCGATTTCTTGACCAGCGCCATATGCAGATCGATCCCGGGCTTGCCCGCGACGACCGGGCCAGCCTGGTCCACAATCGCGCAATGCGAGCGATCATCCTAGGCGGGACTGGCCGGAGGGTCGCCTCCATTCCCCAGCAGGGGTGCATTTTTACCATGACGGCGCACTCGACGGTGGAGCCAACGGACGAATGCAGGCGCGAGCACGATGGCCAGCCTAGCATAAGCTAGAACCGGGAGGCGAACTTCGCCCGCGAGTTGATCGCGAGTTGATGGACTGGGCGGCGAAGCGGCGCCGGGAAGGTGCATCCCCTGCACCTCTGCCCGGCGCCGGCGCAGATCCGGCTGGGGAGGAACAGCCGGAGATCAATCGGCTATCTTCGGACGGGGATGGCGATAAGCCCTTCGGACGCCAGCTTGTGGATGTGGCGCGGCAGCAGGGCGACCCGTTCTGCGAGGTCGCGCTGCTTGCCGGCATCGAGCACGCCGAAGAGGTCGGCGATCGATCTGCGGTAGGTGAACGGCTCAAAGGTCGCATCGGACCGGACGGTTGTTGCGGACATGGATTTGGCTTTCGAATGTAAGGCCGCAACGCGCTCAAAAGCGCAGCAGCGAGAATGACTGTGAGAGATTCAGCGGGCGCGGACGCGCCTCAACACATTCGTACGCATACGCCACAGGAGAGGTTCAAGCGGCGGCGGGTCGAGGTCGTCATCCGGATCTCCCTGGCTGGCTATTGTCCGACGCTGGAAAGCTAGGCGATCCGCCCGCAAAGTCGATGCAGGATTTCTAATTGCAGCAAGGAGCGGCCGGGACGCGGGAATAAGCAAAGTCCGGTTTTGCCGGCGCGGTCAGTTTGCTTTTGGCGCCTTGGCTTTCATGTCTTCGACGGTGAGGCCGTAGCGTTTGTAGTCGTCGATGACCTCGGGCTTGCGGGATTTGACGGTCTTGAGGATCGTGTCGCCGCTGTCCGTCTTGCCTTGGGCGTAGGCTGCGAGCGCGATGCCATAGAGCGAGCCCACCATGGATTTGTCGTAGTCGTAGGCCTTGGCGTAGTGCTTCGCGGCGTCTTCCCAGCGGCCCTGGCGCAGGGCGACGAGGCCGGCGCTGTCCATCACGCTCGGATCATCCGGGTTTATACCGAGCGAGGCGTCGCAGGCTTCCTGCGCCTTGCCGATCTCGCGGTTGGAGGCGGCGCGGGCCCAGCACTGGGCGGCGAGGATGTGGCGCTCTTCCGGGAAGAGTTCGTGGGCCTTGTCGGCGTCGGCGATGGCCTCGTCATACTTGAACAGCGAGGCGTAGGCGTCGGAGCGGTAGAGCAGCGCCCATGCGCGGACCGGGTTGCCGGCATCGGGATCGAGGTTGAGACCGGCGAGCGCCTTGTCGCACGCCTTGATGCGGCTCTCGAAGGAATACTTGGTGTCGGTGCAATCCTTGATCCGGCTGTCGTTCATGTAGCCTTGAGCGGAGGCCGCGCCTGTCATTGCCCCGGTCAGGGCGATAGCTGCCGCTGCTGCGATCAGGACATGTTTCATGGATAGCCCGCCCTCGAATTCCCTGGGGCGAAACAGCCATGGTTCGCGGGAAGGCGCAACAACTTGGGGCGGCCAGACTACCTTGCAGGGCAACGAACGCTGTTCGAAATCGAATCGCGATCTTCGGGACAAGGACCCACACCCCCCACCTGTCCGCCCCCCTTCGGGCGGGCGGGACCCTGTTGCTCCAGCTTACCTTGATCGTTCTTTGTCCAACTCGCATAACGCGGTTCCGCGCGCCCGAAGGGGGGCGGACAGGTGGGGGGTGTGGGGCCTTGCTCTGACCTCAGAGAGTGTCGCTTTGAAGAGAGAGCCCTACGCCACCAGATCGCGGTAGGTCTTGGAGCCGCGGAGCCAGGCGGCGGCGTAGCCGCAGACGGGGACGATGCTCCAGCCTTGTCTCTGAGCTTCCTCGCCGAGGGCGGTCATGAACTTGCCCGCCGCGCCCTTGCCGCGCAGCGCAACAGGCGCCTCGACATGGAGGATGGTGAGGACAGTGCCGGACCGGCGATAGTTCGCGAAGACGGTCTGGCCGTCGACGTCCAGCTCATAGCGGCTTCCGGTGTCTCGCAACTGGCTCATCGGCGTTTCCCTCTGCCCTTCAGATATAGGGAAGGAAACGCCGATGGCTATGCTCCCAGACTGACGCTTCAGGCGGCCGGGCGGGCGCCGAAGATTGTCATGAACCGTTTGTGCGCAACCTCGGCCGGAAAGGACGCGGCCTCCGCCGGAGCGGGGTTGACCACTGAGCCACGCCGGCGCCCATCGAAGGCGTGGGCGGCTACAATCGCAAGGCGTGTCGCGGCAACCACGTCGAGGTGCGATCCGCGTTCGGCGTCAACGGCGTTGACGAAGAGGCCGATCTTCGGGTCGGCGCTGAGCCTGTGCTCGATGCGAGCAAGGTCCGGCGCGTTGGAGAAGTCGGCGACGTCGATCTCGACATTGACGCCGGTCTGCGCCCAGAGGCGGCGGGCAAAGTCTTCCAGCTCGGTGAAGTCGGGAGCGACGAGGATCAGGTTGTGGCCGAGCCGGGCGAAGCGCTCGGCGTAGGCGGCGCCGGTTGTGGAGAGGGCGCCGGTGATGAGGACCGTATCTTTGGTGCGGTTTCTTGTGAGGAAGGGTTTCATGGGAGGAGGCTCGTGTCTGACGCGGGTCTTGTCGCCCGCTGTGAAGGGAAGTCGGAATGCGGCGGGGCTGATGCAAGTTTCGCGGGCGCTACTCTTTCTCGCGAGCGGGGCGATTTTTGCTCATGCCCCGCCGGAGGGCCAATTCCGGCGGGGCATTTGCGAGTGAAATGTGGAGTTTCCATGATGGAGGGCGGCTGGAGGTCAGCCGTCTTCCCAGGCCAGTTCCTTTTCCTTCACCGGCTCTTCCTGCTGGGCTGCCGTGTTCACGCCGTAGCGCGGCGCGGGGCGGTTGCGCGAGAGGTTGGGCGCGAGCCAGAGGCGGGCGGATTCGAACGATTGCCAGTCCTTCACGTCCGGCAGCGAGGGGATGGTGACGCTCTCGCCGGCGTCGAAGCCTGCGAGGGCGGCGTCGACCAGGTCATGCACGTCCATCACCATTTTGGGGTCGAGAGCGTTCACGTCTACGCCGCCGCGTTCCCAGATCTCGGTGCGGGTGGCGCCGGGGAGAACGACCTGGACGTGGACGCCGATCTCTTCGGCCTGGTGCGCGAGCGCCTGGCTGAAGTTGAGGAGGAAGGCCTTCGTGCCGCCATAGACCGGGTTGGTGCGTTCGGGCGCGAGGGCGAGGACGGACGAGAGGTTGATGATCGAACCGTGGCCGCGTTTTGCGAAGGCCGTGGCGGCGGCGGTGGCGAGACGCGTGGGAGCGGTGACGTTGAGATCGATGACGGTCTCGAATTTGTCGGCGTCGCCGTTCACGACCGGGCCGAAGGCGCCGATGCCGGCATTGTTGACGAGGATGTCGATCTTCGGATCGGTGCGTAGGCGCTCTTCGATGCGCAGAAGATCGGCCTTGTTGGTGAGGTCGGCGACCTCGACTTCGACATTGACGCCGGTTTCGGCCCAGAGGCGGTTGGACAGGAGTTCGAGGCGTTCGAAGTCGCGGGCGACGAGAATGACGTTATGGCCGCGTTTGGCGAAGCGGTCGGCATAGACGGCGCCGATGCCGGTTGACGCGCCGGTGATGAGTACGGTGGTGCGGTTGCTCATGGAAATCCCCTCTTCTGGGAGTTTGGAGGTCTGGAGGCGGTTGCCCCTTCTTCAGGAGGTCGGGAGGCAGCTTGCATTATGCAAGTTACCTCGCCATATACCCGCTCATGAGAAGGAAGAGTTTTACTGATGACCGCTGTCCGGTGGCCCGGACGCTCGACCGGGTCGGTGATCCGTGGAGCATCCTGATTTTGCGGGACGCTGGCTTTGGGAAAAGCCGGTTCGATGAGTTCGAGGA
>DASYKO010000491.1:0-10809 GCA_035995285.1 Hyphomonadaceae bacterium
CCATGCGCGCCGCCGGCAAACCCGCCAAGGTCGCCCTCATCGCCATCGCCCGCAAACTCCTCGTCGCCGCCAACGCCATGATCAAACAGGACAGACCTTGGACGCCCCCAGCCCCTTGACCACAACACAGTCGCCAGGAGCGGCGTTCGCTGACGGCGCAACACGCGATGCCGGGACGGGCGCACTCTTGGCTCCTGGGTTCCGGGTCTCCGCTTCGCTACGCCCGGAATGACAGCGGTTGGTGGAGTCTAAAATCCGCAGGCGGCCGATTTCGAGATCTGCGCCGAGAGCTGGCGGGAGACCTTGTCGGTGAGGTCGGTGACCAGGATGGGCAGGCCGTCGCTGACGAGCTTCTCGTATTCCGAGCCGTCATCGTCTTCCCAGTATTTGCCATCGAGGCTGGTCTTGCGCGGGCCGAGCGTGCCGAAGGCGGATTCGATGTTACGCGCAGCGAGGGCTTTCCAGAGGGCGGGGTCGGGCGCGTCCGTGCCGGTCCAGGCGATGAGGTGCTCCTTGTTCACACCGAGGGAGAGCAGGTGGTCGAGCTGGCCGGGGCTGTCGACGGAGGCGGTGATCACAAGGTCTGGCGCGAGCTTGTGGACCTCTGCGGCCTGGTCGTCGGCGTAGGTGATCAGGAAGACGTTGTTCTCGGCTTTTGCTGCGCGAACCTCGGCGATGATGGGCTGCCAGGGGGCGGATTTCTTCTTGTCGAGCTCCAGGATCGCGCCGTTCTTCACGGCCCAGGCGAGTGCGTCTGACAGCAGTGGCGGGTGGAAGTCGGTGGGCTTGGAGTAGGTCTCGAGCTTGAGCTTGGAGATCTCGGCCCAAGTGTGGTCGGAGACGAGGCCGGTTCCGGTGCTGGTGCGGTCGAGCTCGTCGTCGTGCATCAGGACGAGCTTGCCGTCCTTGGTCTGGGCGATGTCGATCTCGCCGGCATGGGTGCCGGCCTTGTAGGTGCGCTCCAGCGTCTCGATGGCGTTTTCGGGGTAGTCGCGGGTCGGGCCGCCGCGGTGGCCGATGAGCAGGACGCCGCCCTCCTCATGCAGGCAATCCAGCCGTTGGGACAGGGTGAGGTTGACCGCCCGGCGCGTGGCCACGTCGAAGTCCGAGGATGCGGCCTTGCCCGATGCGACCGGCTGTTCGCTTGCTGCAGGTTCTGAGGGGCTGGTGGAGGCGGTTGCCGTGGGGTCTTCCGGCTGGCCGCAGGCTGCCGTGAGGAAAAGGGCCAATATTGCTGTGGTGAGTGTCCGGCCCGAAAAGGATGGGGGTGCGACCGATGGGGACAGGGTTCTCATGACACTTGTTTCCCCGAAAGAATTGCCGCGTCTCCTGACGCCGTCTAGACTTGGTCCAATAGCGCAAAGAAAGCGCACTTGGGAGGCGGTCGTCATGGTCTTCGGTTTTGGCAAAGGCAAGCAACCGGACAAGCCCGAAGGGGCGAAGTCCGCCGATGACATCTTCAAAGCCGCCCCCGCCGCCCCAGGCGTAGCCACTGCCGTGCCCCCGGGCGCGTCGCGGCCGACCTCGCTGCCCAAGGGCCGGATGGTCGGCATGATGCAGGACTGGCCGCTGACGGTCGACAAGGTCATCAGCCACGCCCACGAGAACCACGGCCAGCAGGAGATCGTCGCCCGCACCGTGGAAGGGCCCATCGCACGCACGACCTATTCGGATCTCTACTGGCGCGCTCGCCAGCTTTCGAACGCGCTGCTTGCTGACGGCGTGCAGATGGGCGACCGCATCGCCACGCTGGGATGGAACTCCACGCGCCACATGGAAGCCTGGTACGGCACGATGGGGATCGGCGCGATCCTGCACACGTTGAACCCCCGGCTGTTCCCGGAACAGATCGCGTGGATCATCAACCACGCGGAAGACACGCACGTCTTCTACGACACGACCTTCCAGCCGATCATCGAGGCGCTGCAGGGCAAGTGTCCGAGCGTGCGGCGCTGGGTGGTGCTGACCGACAAGGCGCACATGCCGGCGACCACGGGCGTCAAGGACCTCAAGAACTACGAAGACTATATCGCCGGCCAGCCCAAGGATGTGGTGTGGGGGAATTTCCCCGAAGATACGGCGTGCGGGCTTTGCTACACGTCGGGCACGACAGGCGATCCGAAGGGCGTGCTCTATAGTCACCGTTCGAACGTGATCCACACCATGATCACCATGCAGGTCGATGCGCTGGGCACGTCGCAGCGGGATTCGATCCTGCCGGTGGTGCCGATGTTCCATGCCAACGCATGGGGCATCGCGTTCTCGGCGCCGGCGGTGGGGGGCAAGCTGGTGCTGCCGGGCGCGAAGATGGACGGCGAGTCGATCTATCAGCTGCTGAACGAGGAGAAGGTCACCTTCACGGCTGCCGTGCCGACGGTGTGGCTGATGCTGCTGCAGTATCTCGAATCCACCGGCAAGAAGCTGCCTTACCTCAAGAAGGTGGTGATCGGCGGATCGGCGGTGCCCGAGCGCATCCTGCGCGCCTTCGAGGAAGTGTATGACACCGAAGTGCTGCACGCCTGGGGCATGACGGAGATGAGCCCGCTGGGCTCGCTCGGTTCGATGACGTCCCACGTGATGGATAAGGACCGCGAAAGCGTGGTCAAATACAAGCTGAAGCAGGGCCGTGCGCCGTTCGGCGTCGAGATGAAGATCGTCGATGATGACGGCAAGGAGCTGCCGCGCGATGGCAAGTCGGCGGGGCACCTGATCGTGCGCGGGCCGGCGATCGCCAAGTCCTACTTCAAGAATGCGGGCGGGCAGATCCTCGACAAGGACGGCTTCTTCGACACGGGCGACGTCGCGAACCTCGACGACATGGGCTACATGCAGATCACCGACCGCGCCAAGGATGTGATCAAGTCGGGCGGGGAGTGGATCTCTTCAATCGACATCGAGAACATCGCTGTCGGCCATCCGGCTGTGGCGTGCGCTGCGGCCATCGGCCTGCCGCATCCGAAGTGGGATGAGCGGCCGCTGCTGATCATCGAACTGAAGCCCGGCCAGCAGGCCTCGAAAGAGGACATCCTCAACTATCTCAATGGCAAGATCGCCAAGTGGTGGATGCCGGATGATGTCGTCTACACCGACAAGATTCCGCTGGGAGCTACGGGCAAGATCAACAAGCTCGAGCTGCGCAAGACGTTCGGGAACCACAAACTGCCGAGCATACAGGCGGCGGAATAGGGCTACCCAACAAGGCCAGCCAGCGGGGGCTAGTGCGGGCAGGTTCGGTCCAGTAGGAGTGCGGCATGACCGATCTGGCCCTGCTTGAAACACCTCCTAACCGCGCGCCCCTGCGCAACACCGTTCTCGGCGGCGCCATCGTGCTGGCGGTTGCGGGGGTTGCGGTCCTGCTGGCCGGGCCGGGGCTTTATCGCGCCGGCGTCATCACCGTCGAACAGGCGACGGTTGGCGTCGAGACCGTAGGCATGTGGGTGTTCGGGGCAGGGCTGGTGTTCGTCGTGCTGGGGCTGGCGGCGTCGTTCTTCGCGCGCTCGCATAAGGGCGTGATCCTGGCGGTGCTTGCGGGCATCGCCAATGGCTATGGCTTTGGCCACCTCTACGGACAGGGCGAGCTGCGCAAGGACCTGCCGCCGATGTGGGATGCGCAGACCGACTGGACCAAGCCGATCGCGTTTTCCGAGAAGACCACGAAAGAGCGCGAGGCCGCGAAGGCGGTTCCGGTGAAGGACAACGCCACATTCCCGCCGAGCGCCACCGACTGGTTCGGCATGCCGTTCTCGGTGGCGCAGGAAAAGGTCTACACGGAGATCCCATCGCTGACGGTGAGGGGATCGCTGGCCGAGGCAACTAAGGCGGCGGCGCAGGGGGCCGAACAGCTCGGCTGGGAAGTGACGGTCAACGATCCGGCGACGGGCGTGGTCGAGGCCGTGAGCCGCACATTCTGGTATGGCTTCGTCTCCGATGTAGCGGTGCGCGTGCAGGCCCAAGGCGAGACGTCGCGGGTCGATATCCGCTCGACCAGCAGAATCGCCGCCGCCGACATGGGCGCCAACGCGGCGCAGGTGAAGGCGCTGTCGAACGAGATCGCGCTGATCCTGCGGTAGGCGGAAGGTTGCCCGGCAAATTGTAATGAAGGAACCTAGAGTTCCGTGTGGACCGGCCGCGAGGCTGGGCTACTTTCCGGCTCATGACAGATTTTACCCGCCAGGGCCGTATCGGCCGCCGCCTGCAGGAGATGTATCGGAAGGTCCTCGACGAGGATCTGCCGGACGAGATCATCGAGCTGCTCTGCAAGGCCGGGCTCCGGCTGGAGCTGGATCGGCTTGAGGCTGAACGTAAGCAGCGCCTGGCTGCAGAGAGCGCGCCGGATCCGCTCGCGCCGGACTACCGCCGCTCGCGCCGCCGCCAGACGCCAATCGGCCGCGGTTTGCAACAGCTGTACGGGAGTGTCCTCAAGGAGGACGTGCCGCAGGAGTTCATCGAGCTGTTGTGCGAGTACGCTGTGAAGCGCGAGGCGCGGGAGAAAGAGGCGGGCGAAGATACGGAACGCACGCCGCCGGAATAGAGCGCGCGCATCTCTCCTCAAAGGTCGGCGCCTTTAAGACTGGACCCGATCGAATGTCAGGGACGCCCAGAGTTCCCTGAGGGGCTGTAACCGGGATCATTGCGTTGGTTCTCCGGCGCCCCGACGCCGCTCCACGTGGCGCGCATGCTTTTGCAGCCGGTAGGCAACGGCTGGTGCGGATCGACCGGCGCCCTTCCAACGGACGGCTGCACGGATCGCTGAAGGCACGCTTCGTCGTTGGCTGCCGTTTGCGTAACCGGAATGCTCGCACAGCCCGTCAGGGCCATGGCTGCTGCAGCGAAAATCATCAGTTTCATGGTGGAGTCCTCCCAAGCCATGAGAGGCTAACATGAATCTCCGCTGCGGCGAAGCGAACGGCTTCGTGATCTAGCCCGGCTTCGACTGGAACCCGAATATCCGGTGTGCTCAGCCCGGATGAAAGTCGGGGTCGAAGCTCCGGTTCTCCGGCGCCCCGACGCCGCTCCATGAGGCGCCCATGTTCTTGCAGTTGGTGGACATCGGCTGGCGCGGCTTGGTGATCGGCAGCTTTTCGACGGACGGCTGCACGGATCGCTGAAGGCACGCGTCGTCATTGGCTGCCGTTTGCGTAACCGGGACGCTTGCACAGCCCGTCAGGGCCATGGCTGCCGCAGCGAAAATCATCAGTTTCATGGTGGAGTCCTCCCAAGCCAGAGGAGCCTAGCATGAATCTCGCTGCGGCGAAGCGAACGGCTTCGTGATCTCCAAATCTGTTCTCCATGAATGTCGATTAGCCCTGAGGCGCCGTCGAACGGGATCGCGCTGTCGCTGCCGAAAAATCCGCACTTTTGCCGGGTAGGAATAGTTGCGAACTATTCCTACCGCATGATATCAGGCGCAAAAGCATCGGAGTGCGCGCCATGGCCAAGATCTCGATCTCGATGAGCGACAAGATGGAAAAGTACGTCGCCGACCGCGTCGAGTCCGGCGACTTCAACAACACCAGTGAATACTTCCGCGACCTGGTGCGGCGCGATCAGTCAAAACAGGACGCGGAAGCCAACCTCAAAATCATGATGGAACGCTCGCTCAAGAGTGGCTTGAGCAAGCGCACGCCGCAGGAAATCTGGGGTGCGGCGGAGGAACGCTACAAGAAGGAAAAGCATAAGCGGGGGGCGAGTGCCAAATAGCTATCGGCTGACCGAAGTTGCTGCGGCGGACCTGGATGAGATCGCGGCATTCACAATTGAAAAGTTCGGCGTGGCGCAGGCGAGGCAATACGCCAACGGTCTTTTTCGCGCGTTGGATTTGCTTGTCGCCTTCCGCAGATGGGTTCGGATCAAGGGCATGTCCTCGCCGGCATGAGGCGAACGGTTCACGGATCCCATGCCATCTACTATGCGCAGGTCGGCGACGAAATCGTCGTGCTTGGCCTGCTGGGAGCTGGCCAGGATCCGCTGCAACGGTTCAGCGAAGTCTCCGATAGAGACTAGCCAGCTTTCTTCCGGCACATGTAGCGGGTGCGATGGATGTCCTCAGCATTGTCTTCGTAGCCGGTGATGTCGGGGGAGACGATGTCCTGCGTGACGCGGACGAGGAGGGGGAGGACGGCAGTGTCCGCCAGCATCAGCTCGTCGGCCTGGTGCAGGATGTCGGCGCGTTTGGCGGGATCGAGTTCGACGTTGGATTTGTCGAGCAGCGCGTCATAGGCCTTGTTGGCATAGCCGCCATAGTTCATCGCGCCGGTGCGTGAATCCATCAGGTAGAGGAAGTTGTAGGCGTCGTTGTAGTCGGCGACCCAGCCGGCGTCGGCGAGGATGAAGTCCTTCGACTGCAGCTGCTTGTAGAGGTCTTTCGTTTCGACCTGTCGGATCTGGGCGTCGACCCACGGGGCGATCTCTTTCCAGTTGTCCTGCAGCACGGGCGCGATGCGCGGATTATTGCCCGAGGCGCGGAACTGATACTCGAACGACAGGGGCTTGTTCGGGCCGTAGCCGGCTTCCTGCAGCAGCTTGGCGGCTTCCTTCAGGCGATCGGCGCGCGGCGTCGACTTCCAGGCGAACTCGGCCGGGGTCGCATAGCCGTTGAGGCCCTTCGGAATGAATCCATACGCCGGGATCTCGCCGCCCTTGAGGATGTCCTGCGTGATGTATTCGCGGTCCATGGCCAGCGCGAGCGCCTTGCGCACGCGTACGTCGTTGAACGGCGGCTTGGTGATGTTGGCGACAGTGTAGGTGGTCGACATCATGGGGGCGACGCGCGGCCAGCCCGGCAGTTTCTTCTTGGTCTCTTCCAGCTGTCCGGTTGGGAAGGAGTTGTTCATGTCGATGTCGCCGGCCTGGGCGCGGCGCACCATCGCATCATGATCCGACTGGGTGTAGAAGATCACCTCGTTGAAGCAGACATTCGCCGCATCCGGGAAGCCGGCATTCTTCTCAAGCCGGATGAAGTCGCCCGAGCGCCATTCCTTCAGCTTGTATGCGCCGTTGACGACGATGTTCTCCGCGCGCGTCCACTGGTCGCCGAACTTCTCGACGACGTGCATCGGCACGGGGAAGGCGGTGTAGTGCTTGAGCAGGCCGGGCAGGTAGGGCGCGGGATATTCGAGCTTGATCTCGAGCGTGTAGTCGTCGATCGCCTTGACGCCGAGCTGGTCGGGCGGGAGCTGGCCGGAGTTCACTTTCTGCGCGTTGAGGATGGTGTACTGCACCGAGGCGTAGACGGCGCCGAGCGTCTTGGGGTTTTCGAGGCGGCGAAACGAGTATTCGAAATCCTTGGCGGTGACGGGCGTGCCGTCGGACCAGTTGGTGTGCTTCAGCTTGAACGTCCAGGTCTTCTGGTCGTCGGAGACGGTCCAGCTTTCGGCGACGCCGGGGATGGGTTGGGATTTCGCGTCTTCGGTGAAGAGGCCGATGAACATGTCGCCGATGACGTCGTTCTCCCACGTGCCCTGGGCCTTGTGCGGGTCGAGCGAGTCCGGATTGGCGCCGACGCCGCGGCGGAACACGCCTTCCGGCGCGCCTTTTGAGGAAGCGGTCTGCGTTGAGGGGCCTCCGCAGGCGGTGAGGACAAGGGCGGCGGCGGCAATGCCAAGCAGAATTCGGCGCCTCAGGCGCATGCGGAAACTCCTCAAATACCACAATGCCCGTGTTTCATGTTGTATCGGGCAGCTTTTCTGACGGCGAAACTAGCGTCAGAGTACGCTAGATTGAAAGGCCCATGCGCTGCGTGGGCCGGTAACGAAGAGTTTGTCCCATGCGTGCCTTCATTCTTGCCTCATTCATGCTGGTTTCAGGCACGGCCTGGGCGCAGGGGGCGTCGATAGACAAGGTAAAGAGCTGCACGGCCGTGAAGGAAGACGCGGCGCGCCTGCAATGCTTCGACGCCGCCGTTGCAGCGTTGCAGCCTTCGGCGCCGGAAGCCCGGAAGATCGTGAAGGCGCCTGAGCCTGCTGCTACTTCGACGGCATCCCTCGTTCCGAAGAAAACGGAAACGCCCGATCGCATCACGGTCAGCGTCACGGCCATCAGCCCGGGAGCGGATGGCAAGCTGCGCTTTGCCTTGTCCAACGGCGAGACATGGCGGCAGACGGATTCCATCGCGCCGAAGAATCTCGGCAAGGGTCCGTGGGAAGCTGAGCTGCGCAAGGCGGCCCTGGGCAGCTACATGCTGAAAATCGGAAACAAGACGCCGGTGCGCGTCGCTCTGGTGCAGTAGGGCGGGTGGAATACGACATGCGCCGCTGGGAGCTGATCCGCACCGTGCTGGTCTACGGCCTCGCGCTGGCCGCGGGCATTGGCGTGCTGCAATGGCTCGAGGTCGGCATGCTGGCGCGGACGCATACGTTCGAGCTGTATGGCGGGATGCTGGCCATCGGCTTTCTGGGGTTGGGGATCTGGGTCGGCGCCCGCCTGTTCCGCCGCGGGCCGCCTGCGCAGACCTTCGAGCCCAACGCCCGTGCGCAGGAAACGCTGGGCATCAGCGGGCGCGAACTGGAAGTTCTGGAGCTGCTGGCTTCCGGCAAGTCGAACAAGGAAATCTCGGCCAAGCTCAACGTCTCGCCCAACACGGTGAAGACGCATGTGGCGAAGCTCTACGGCAAGCTGGAAGCCGGCCGTCGTACGGAGGCCATCCTGAAGGCGCGCGAGCTGGGGATAATCCGGTAGCAGCCCGCCCGTGTAACTGGGCGTGTAACGTGCGGATTCCGGGTGATTTCGCGAAAATCACCCTTTCGGGCGATTGAGCTTGGCGGTGGGCGTGGCGAGAGGTGATGCTTTAACCAAGGACAGGGGAAGGGGAGCCATGCTCACCAGGATCATCTCATACGGCATCATCGGCGCGTTGATCGTCGGCTCGCTCATGTATACGGGCTCGATCGGCTGGGCCTCGGGAGAGAGCCACCAGTCGACCGAAAACGGCCTTGTCGTCGGCTATCTTACCCAGGTGATCGCGCTCACCTTCGTGTTTCTGGGAGTGAAGGCCCACCGCGACAATGCGCTGGGCGGCGTGATCAAGTTCCTGCCTGCCTTCGGCGTCGGCCTTGCGATCAGCGCGATTGCCTCGCTGGGCTGGGTGATCAGCTGGGAGATCGTGCTCAGCGTCTCGCATTTCGACATGGGCGCGATGATGAAGGAGCAGATGGTTGCCCAGGCGCAGGCCAGTGGCGCGGGCGAAGCGGCGATCCAGAAGGCCATCGCCGACGCCGACAGTTTCGCCAAGATGTATCAGAACCCGCTGTACCGCATGCCCATGTCGTTCATCGAGATGTTCCCGGTAGGCATTCTGGTCTCGCTCATTTCCGCGGCCGTCTTGCGCAACAGCCGCTTTCTTCCGGCGGGCCGTCCCGCAGTGCAGGGATAAGTCACATGAAGTTCCGTTCGCTCTTTCTTGTCGCCGCTCTCGCTCTTTCGCCTGCCGCTCACGCACAGCAAGGACTTCCACCAAAAGGATTGGCAATGAGCCCCGCACCCATCGTCTTCTTCGACATCGCCGGACCCGCCGATGCAAAGCTCTCGGCCTTCTACAAGGAGTGCTTCGGCTGGGAGGCTGGGCCCACGGGCAATCTCAGCGTGCCGGTCAGCGGCCCGCCTCTGGAGGGAACATTCCGCATCGATCCGACGGAGAAGGTCATCTACATCGGCGTGCCGGACATCACGGCGAGCCTGGCGAAGGTCACCGCCAATGGTGGCAAGATCCACGCGCCGCGCTTCGAGGTGAAGGGCGTGGTCATCCTCGGCCTGTTCTTCGATCCTGCGGGCAATCGCATGGGCCTCGTGGAGATCGGAGCGGACGGGAAGGCGAAGGCGCCCTAGGGCTGATGCTCCGGCGGCTTGGTATGGGCGCCGCTGGCGGCGCGCCACTCCGGATGCGCCTTGTGCCACTTGGCCACGGACCGGTTCTCCCAGACGCCGGTGATGAGCATGACCAGCGCTGCCGCGCCCGCCAGCACGATGATCGGTGCATAGGGAATGGCGAGCACGAGCGCTCCAAGCAGCGCCAGGCCGACAATGTGGGACACGGGCAACTGTTCGAACACTGTGCGCTTGAAGATCAGATTGCCGAACAGGAAGAGGGCCGGGCCGCCGAGGATGGCGATCGCCTGCATCGGCTCGGCGTGATGATCGGGATGGCCGAGCACGAACTCGTCGGACACGGCTGAGAGGATGATCCCCGCAATCAGCGGTATGTGGCAGTAGGTGTAGGCCGAGCGGGCGATGCGGCCTGTGTCGTCGGAGCGGGTGAACTCCTCGCTCGCATCTTCTGCCGCGACGCTGAAATAGACCCACCACATGGCGAGCGTGCCGGCGAGGCAGACGCCGAACGCAGCGAACGACAAGGATGTCCAGGCCTGTTCGGCGAACACGCCGCCTGTCACCAGCAGGGATTCGCCCAGCGCGATGATCACGAACAGGGCGCAGCGTTCGGCGAAGTGTTCGGCTGAGACATTCCAGTCCGTCGTCTGCGACTGTCCCATGCCCGGCACCCAGAACATCAGGGCGGGAGAGATCGCCTCCAGCGTCAGTGCGATGCCCCAGGCGATCCAGCGCTGCTCATGCTCCAGGAACGCGCCGGCGATCCAGAATGCGCCCGACGTGGCGAGCCAGATCAGGATGCGCTGGAAGTTGCGGTAGTTCGCCGGGCTGTGCCCGCGCAGCGCCAGTGTCAGGAATGTCGTGCGCACAAGCTGCATCGCCACATAGGCGACAGCGAAGGCGAGGCCCTTCTCGCCGAACGCCTCAGGGATGGAGGAGGACAGCACCAGCCCCGCCGCCATCATCGCGAAGAGCAGGATGCGCACC
>DASYKO010000492.1:0-5211 GCA_035995285.1 Hyphomonadaceae bacterium
GGAAAAGGATGATGCGTTCGAAGCCGGACAACGCTTCAGGGAAGTCGGTCGGCAGGATGTATTCGGCCATGTCCTCCCTGTCCCAGAACGGCGCGGCCAGGCCGACGAGACCGGCGGCTCGCCTGCTCCGGCGCTTCGCGGCGATGGTCTGGATCAGGAGCGATACGCCGAGCGAATGGGCGAAGAAGACTGCGTCGGACGCAGCGCCTTCGAGCGCCTTGTCGATGCCGGACATCCAGCGCGCCACGTCCGGCTCGCCCAGGCTCGGGGCGATGACGTTCCAGTTGCCGCCGACAAACGGGGCCAGACGCGACCATGGCGGATCGGCGGGTGTCGCTCCGGCGCCGTGAATGTAGACAAGGTCGCGCATGGGATGTCCGTCTGGCGGTTGTTGTCGCTAACGATCCGTGTGCGCGGCTGTTCCGTGCGCCCTGCCCTTTGATGTTCGCAACCGGAACTAACTCCAATCACGCGCGCTTCCCCTGGGAAGAGACGCGAAACCGAGGGATTTGCCATGCCGAAGATTCTGCAGGAATGGACCGTCCAGCCGCATGGTGAGCTGCAGGAGATCGATGACGGCCTCCTCACCGTCGCGGGCGAAATCCATATGCCCCTCGGCGCCTTCCCCCGCCGGATGACCGTGATCCGGCTATCGGGCGGACGCACCGCCATCTGGAGCGCCATCGCCCTCGACGAGCCCTCGATGCAGCGGATCGAAGCCATGGGCCGCCCTGCGATCATGATCGTGCCCAACCCGGGCCACCGCCTCGACTCCCACATCTGGAAGCAGCGCTATCCCGACATCCAGGTACTCGCCCCGCCCGGCGGCAGGCAAGCCATCGAGGAAGCCGTCCCCGTCGACGCCACGCACGACATCTTCAACGACCCAGCTGTCTCCTTCATCGTGGTCGCCGGCACGGAAGACATGGAAAGCGCGCTGACGGTGAAACGGGCGTCAGGCACGACCCTGATCACCAACGACATCATCGGACACGTCACCCATCCGCACGGGATCGGCGCGAACATCATGGCGCGCGCGTTCAAGTACGGCGTGCACGAGCCGCAAACGCCCTCCACAGTCAAACGCTACATCAAGGATCCCGCAGCCCTCGCCCGCCAGATGCGCCGCTGGGCCGAGATTCCCGATCTCGTCCGCATCATCGTCTCCCACGGCGATCCCATCACGGACGACCTCTCCGGCAGCCTCAACAAGCTGGCCGACAAACTGGACGACTGATTGCTGGCTGCAATCAGCTGCGGATGGCGCTAGATACTGCCCATGCGCTATATCGACCTCTCTTCCTGGCAGGGTGTTCTCCTTTCCGTTCTGGGCCTTGCCGTATTCGCCCTCATCGGCGTCGGCATCCGCGTCCTGATGATGATGACGGTCCAGCAACGCCAGCAGCGGCTGAACCGTCAGATCAATGAACGTCTGCGCACGCTGATCGCCGCCTATAAGACGCTCGGCGGCTCGTTCACCGGCGAGCTCAGCGTGGACCCCACCCACCTGCGCGAGCTGAACCGGCAGGCCAAGGAAAAGGGCGTCGATCTCTCCGGCGGCTCCGACCGCAGCCGCCGCATCCGCGACGCCGTGGAGGCTGCCCTCTCCGACATAATCCTGCTCGGCACGGAGGAGCATGTGCGCCTCGCCAGCCAGGCGGCGAACGAGATGGTTGCCGGCCGCCCGATCCATACGGCGGAACTGGTCGTATCCCTCCGCGCCTACATCCGCACCGCCCTCGACCTCGCGCCCGTACCCGCCGATGTCTCGATCCCGGTCCAAGGCCCCTCCCGCCAGCCCGGCGGCGGCGGAAAGGGCGACAAGGGGGACAAGGGCGGCGGTGGTGGTGGAGGCGGCGGCGGCGGAATGGGTGGAGGCATGGGGATGGGCGGTGGCGGAATGGGCCTCGGCGGCGGCCACGATCCGGACGAGACCTAGCGTCAGCTTGCGAAACGGCTGCAGGCGGGTGAAGTGGGCGCCTTGTCTGTCTGAGGTCTGTCCATGCAGTTCGACGAAGTCATGATGGGTCGCCGGAGTATCCGCGGCTACAAGCCCGATCCCGTGCCGAGGAACCTGATCGAAGAAGTGCTCGCGCTTGCCATGCGTGCGCCGACCTCGATGAACACCCAGCCCTGGCATTTCTACGTCATTACGGGCGAGCCCCTGAACCGCATCCGCGCCGGCAACACCGAGCGCAACCTGGCGGGCATCCCCCACTCCCGCGAATTCCGCATCGGCCAGCCCTTCGCCGGCAAGCACCGCGAGCGCCAGATCGGCGTCGCCAAGCAACTCTTCAGCGCCATGGGCATCGCGCGCGACGACAAGGACGCCCGCCAGGACTGGGTGATGCGCGGCTTCCGGCAATTCGATGCGCCTGTGTGCGTCATCATCACCTATGACCGCGAACTCGATGGCAGCGACGACACGCCCTTCGATTGCGGCGGCCTCGCCAATGCGCTGGTGAATGCGGCGTGGTCGCGCGGCCTCGGCACGGTGATCAACAGCCAGGGCATCATGCAATCGCCCGTCGTGCGCGAACACGCGGGCATCGCCGCCGACCAGGTCATCATGAAGAGCATTGCACTCGGCTGGCCCGACTTTACCTTCCCGGCCAACGCCGTCGTCTCGGAGCGCAAGCCGGTCGAGGAAGCGGCGGTGTTCGTAGGATTCGGGGAATAGCGGCATGGCTTCAGCGCTGGACTTGTTTCTGAAGAGCCGGGCTGAGCCTGCAACGCGGGTAAACGCAGGAACGCAGGCGTTCCGGGACGGCCGGCTGTTCATCGCCGATCCGCTGGACATGGCAGAGACGCCGATAACGGTTGCGACGCCCTCAGGCGTCTTCCCGGTCTTCGTCTACCAGCGCATGTGGGCGCGTTATCCCTCGATCCCGAAAAAACTGACCAACGCCATTCTCGCCGTTGAGTTCTCGGCGCAGCCGCCCGTTCGCTGGGAGCAGGTGAAGGCGGAGACGGACGCCACCGGCTTCGGGGTGCTGGAATTCTCCGCCGAGTTCGGGAGCATGTCGATCATGGATGGCGCGACGCGGGCCAGGCTGCTCGCGAAGTTCGACCAGGTGAAAAGCGCTTATGACGACTTTCTGTCCGCCTACATGGAGAAGGATGGCCAGACGGTTGAAGTCTTCGACGTGCCGCTGGGCGACGGCTTCAATTTCATCGCTTGCAACTCAGGATGGAGCAACGGAACCTACGAAGCTTTCCTGGGCCGCGATGCATCGGGCGAGCCTGTCATCCTCGCCGTCGATTTCGGCATCATGGACGAATACGTTGCATAGTCGGCGCTCACGGAGCTGATGGAGATGAGCGAGGGATCGGCTCAAGATCCCGAAGACGCCTAATCCGGCCTTGCCGGGCGGAGCATCGAGAATACGATGCGGAACAGAAGCACGACCGAGAGGACCAAGCCGATATAGAGGCCGAGGAAGTATGTGGCCACGAGCCTGCCGGCGGGAATGTTGAGGGCGCAGAGCGCGTAGGCCGTCACGCCCGCCAGGAACAGGGAGAAGCTCGAGAGGATCATGCGCAGCGGCAGGCCGTGTTTCCTTGCGCGTATCGTCCGCCTGACCTGCGCCGGCGCGAAGACGGCGCAACACGCCAGGATGAACATGGCCGATCCGCGCCAGACCCACTCTTCGGAGACGCCGAACAGCGAGAGCGATATCGGCGCGAGCGCGGCGATCAGGGCGAACATGCTGTAGATCAGCATGATGACGAGGCGGTCGGCATCCAGCCTCCCTTCCTGATTGCGCGCCGCGAGGCTTCCGGCCACGGCGGCAAAGCCCGCAATGGTAATGGCGATCTGCGCCATGCCGATGAGAAGACTTTCAGCTTCCATGATCCACTCTCCCCGCTAAGTCGTCGGCTTCGGCGGCGCGGGCATCTCGCGCGGGAGGAGCGTGTCGAGGAAGGCGGAAATGACCGGCGTGCCGTCGAGCACCCGGGTGCGGAAATCCATCGCGATGCGGTAGAAGCCCGGCTCGGCCAGCCAGCGCTTGTAGGTTTCGACAGCGCCGGCGAACTGTTCGTCGCTCAACAGGCCGTCCCGATGCTGGTGGAACACATCGGTGATCATGCCGAGCTGGGCGAGGCATTGCATGTAGAACTGGCGGTCCTGGATCGCCTCGGGCGTCGGCTCGCGGCCATTGCCGCGGATATAGGCGGCGCACTTGTCGGCGTCGGAGAAGCCGATCATCTGCGCCATCAGCCGGTCGACCCGCGCCGACTGAATCTGCGCACGCGTGTGCTTGGCGTTCTGACGAAGCTGGTAGCCAACGAAAACCAGCGAGACGACCAGGGCGACGACGCCGAGCGTCTGGGCGATTGTATTAAGGTCATTGAGGGTCATGACTTTGGCGGCTCCGCGGGCGGGCTGGCGGCGGGCAGAATGTCGTACCTGATCGTGGTCTCGCCCGCCTTGGCTGTCTCCCCGTCGCGGTAGTCCCGATAGCGCGTCGAGTACCAATCTTTGCGAGCCGACCAGATGGCCTGGACTAAGGGATTGTTCTGCGCCGCTCGCGTCTGCCGACGATGAGCTTCCCACAGCTCGCGATCGATCTGGCCCTCCAGATACTGCCAGTACAGGCCCTCCTGAATCCGCTCGATGTACGTCAGGCTGGCTATCAGCTGGGCCTGCTCGGTTTCGGTCACTTCACGGCCGGCGCGCGCCCGGACCCAGATGTCGGCAAGCTCTCGGTTCTCGCCAAAGACCTGCGAGACGCGCGCCATTGCCGCGTTCTGCTCCCGGATCGCTGCGCTGCGCGCCAGCTTGTTGGCCTGCATCACCTGCACGCCCACGAACACCAGCGAGATCATCACGCCAATGGCGCCGATGATATCGGCGATTGAAGCTGCATCCTGAAACATGAGCGTGCCTTTGAATTCTATTGCTTCGGCGGCGCCGCCGGCTGTGGCGCGGCTGGCTCCAGCCTGGGGGCAGGTTGCGGGACGCCGTAGTCCAGCGAGCCCGGCGTCTGTCCGGCGACCTCGCCGTCGCGGAAGTCCCGGTAGCTTTTCGAGAACCATTGCTTGCTTTGCGCCCAGACAGCCTGGCTCATCGGCCTGTTCTGGATTGCCCTCGCCAGCTCGCGGTGCGCTTCCCAAAGTTCCGGATCAACGCGCCCAGCCCGATATTGAAAGTAGAGCGCTTCCCACGTCCGCTGTGCATATGTATCGAGAGAAGTGAACCCGACAAGC
>DASYKO010000493.1:0-4240 GCA_035995285.1 Hyphomonadaceae bacterium
TGCAAGCTGGCCGCCGAAATAGGCTTCGATCAGCGGGCGGCCGAAGGGACGCATGTGGTAGGCGGCAGTGCCAACCGCATCGGTCTGGCCGAAGAGGCGGCTGTCCTTCTCGAACTCCTCCATCCCATCGAGCCAGAAATAAAGCTTGTCGGCGAGGCCGAGCGGCAGGGCCGCCGCGAGTTCCTGTTTCTCGGGCAGCGCAGGCGTAAAGCGCACGCGGCCTTCGGCCAACAAGGCGCTCGGCAGGGTGACAATCACGGCATCGGCTGAGATGTTCCCGCGCTTCGTGCGCACTACAATGCGCTCGCCTGAATGGTCGACCTCGCTTACCGGACAATCGAGCATGGCGCTGAGGCCCTGCGCCGCGCCGGAGATCACCCAGCCATAGCCCTCGCGTGCGCGCCAGTTCACCCAGGTGTCGTGATAGTGGGCGTAGTCGCTGGTGGACAGCTTTTCGAGTTCGACGCCGTTGATGTAGGTCGAGACCGCGTCGATCAGGTTGTTCCAGCGCCCGCCTGGTTCGAGCACGCTTGAAGCTGGCGCATCGGGCTTCTCGCATGCCGCATCGAGACGTTCGTAGAATTCGCCGAACGCCTTGCCAAAGTCTTCCTGCTCTTCGCGCGGGAAGCCGGGTTGGTCGAAGGGCTTCTCCCAGGGAGGCGGAGTCCTGTCGATCGTGGCGTCCTGCGCCTCTGCGATCTTCACCCACGGGTTTTCGTCGGCGGAGTGGAACCAGCCGCAGCCGAGATCAAGCGGGAAATCACCCTCGACCGTATGCGCACGCCCGCCGAAGCGCGGCCGCGCCTCGACCAGCAGATAATCGACACGCGCGAGCGCCAGGCACCGCGCTGCGCCTATGCCGGCTGCCCCGCCGCCGATGACGATGACCTGATAGCTGTCTTTCATGAGCGCTAATTTAGGCCTTCGCGCCTTTCTTGCCAGCACCATAAACGGGAGCGGCGGAGGCGGAGGCTTCATCCAGCGGCCAACGCGCGCGGGCGGGCGTATCGAGCGGATCGCTTGCCCCGAGGCGCAAGCGTTCGGCGCCCGCGAGCGCGATCATCGCGGCGTTGTCCGTGCACCATTTGAGCGGCGGGGCGGCAAAGCGGAAACCGGCGTGGCGCGCCTCGGCTTCCAACCGCGTGCGCAACGCCCTGTTGGCGGCGACGCCTCCCGCGACGACGAAGGTGCGATTATCCGACAGGTGCGTGACCAGCTCCATCGCCCGGGCCGAGCGAGCGGCGAGGATGTCTGCAACTGCAGCCTGGAAGCTGGCGCAGATGTCGGCGCGCCGTTTATCAGTGAGCAGTTGCTCTTCGGCGGCGCGGCGGACAGCGGTCTTGAGACCGGAGAAGCTCATGTCGAGGCCGGGGCGATCCAGGAGAGGACGCGGCAGGTCCACCGCCTTGGGATCGCCCTGCTCTGCTGCGCGCTCAACCGCAGGGCCGCCTGAGCCGGAAAGGCCGAGGAGCTTGGCAGTCTTGTCGAACGCCTCGCCTGCCGCATCGTCGATGGTGGAGCCGAGGCGCTGGTACTTCCCGATGCCCTCCACGAACACGAACTGGCAATGGCCGCCGGAAACGAGCAGCAGCAGGTACGGGAACGGGATGTCCTCAGCCAGGCGTGGCGAGAGCGCATGGCCTTCAAGATGATTCACGGCGATCAGTGGAAGCCCGCGGGCGAGCGCGATGGCCTTGGCGGTGGAGAGGCCCACCATCACCCCGCCGATGAGGCCCGGCCCGGCCGTTGCGGCGATGCCCGACAGCCTGTCCCAGCTCTCGCCCGCTTCTTCCATCACCAGGCGAATGAGGCCGTCGATACGCTCGACATGGGCGCGGGCGGCGATCTCGGGAACTACGCCGCCATAGAGGGCGTGGTCGGAGGTCTGGCTGGCGACACGCTCGGCGATCACCTCCGCGCCGCCGGGACCAAGACGCACGATGGCCGCCGCGGTTTCGTCGCAGCTGGTCTCAAGGCCCAATACAGTCAGTGTCTCTTGCGTCATTGCGGCGGCGCTTGTACGCCGCGAGCACGTTCAAAGGAACCCCACTGCTAAGGTAGAGATGGCGCAGGCAAATACCCTCCGCATCGGCACGCGCGGCTCGCCGCTGGCGCTCGCGCAGGCGAACCTGTTCGCGGGACTGGTGGCGAAGGCTTCCGGCGGGGCGATCACGACCACGATCCATCCCTTCACGACGACCGGAGACAAGATTCTCGACAAGCCGCTGCAGGATGCCGGCGGCAAGGGACTCTTCACCAAGGAGCTCGACCGGGCGCAGGAAGTGGGCGAGATCGACGTGGCCGTCCATTCGCTCAAGGACGTGACGGTGAAGCTGGAGCCGCATCTCACGCTTGCCGCATATCTTGAGCGCGAGGATCCGCGCGACTGCATCATTGGGCCGTGGGCGAAGATCGCAGATCTCCCGCAGGGAACAGTCGTCGGCACGTCGAGCCTTCGCCGCCGCTCACAGCTGCTGGCGATCCGGCCGGACCTCAAGCCCGTGACGTTCCGCGGCAATGTGCAGACGCGCCTGCGCAAGCTGGCCGAGGGCGAGGCGCAGGCGACCATTCTTGCGGCGGCCGGCCTGCGGCGCCTCGGCATGATCGACAAGGCAGCCGGGATCATTCCGCCCGAGGACATGCTGCCGGCCGGAGGACAGGGCATCATCGGTGTGACCATCCGCAAGGACGCACCTGAGTGGCTGCGCGATCTTTGCTCGAAAATCGACGTGCCGGCCTCGCGTCTGGCTGCTGTGGCGGAGCGCAGCTTTCTGCGCCGCTTGGATGGCTCCTGCCGCACGCCCATCGCGGCGCACTTCCGGCTGACGGGTTCGGGCGCAGAGATGGCGGGCGAGGTGTTGTCAGACGAGGGTGACAAGCGCTGGCGCGCGGAAGGCAAGCTCGATCGAGCGCCGACTGAGGCCGATGCGGAAGCATTTGGATTGAGGCTTGCCGAGGACGTGGCTGCTCAGCGATCCAGAGACGGGATCGCATGACACGTGTGCTGGTGACCCGATCCGAGCCCGGCGCCAGCGAGACGGCGCAGCGGCTCGTGGGATTGGGCTTCGAGCCGATTGTCGAGCCGGTGTTCGAGATCGAGCCGATCGATGGCGTCGCCCTGCCCGCATTCGGCGCCCTCGCCTTCACCAGCGCCAATGGCGTGCGGGCATTCGCGAGACTGAGCCCTCGCCGCGATGTTCCCGTGTTCTGCGTCGGCGCACGCACGGCGGATGAGGCGCGCGCTGTGGGCTTCGCCAACGTGACATCCGCTGATGGCGACGTCTCAGCGCTGGGGCTGCTTGTTGGCGAGGCTCTGCCCCCCGGCGCCAGACTGTTGCACTCTGGAAACGATGACAGCCGCGGCGATCTTGCCGGACAGTTGGGCAGCCAGGGCATTGCTGCCGCCTTTGTCGCAACCTTCCGCGCCGCGCCTGTGAAATCGCCAGGCCCGATGCTGGCTGCACACCTCAAAGGCAGCGCTTCATTCGACGCCGTGCTGATCCACTCGCCGCGCGCGGCCAAGATTCTCTCGGGATTCCTGAGGCCTGACTCTGCGACATTCGGGAACCCCGCTGCGATGAATGTCGCGGCGATCTCCGAGGCTGCGGCTGAACCGCTCAGGCAAATCGCCCGGCGCGTGGAAATTGCCTCTACTCCCAACGAGGAAGCCCTCCTCAAAGCCCTTAGTGTCTTATGCGATTTAGGTTGAGGCCCGGCCCGAAGCGCAGCTAGTCTCCGGCAGGTGATTTGGGAGCGTCGGCGGACGCGATCCACCGGCTGGACGGGCATGACCAACTCAATCGAAGCAGACGATCCGCGGCCGATCGAGGCCGAGTTCGAACCCACGGGCGAGCCCGAGGTGAAGGCATCGCGCCGCGGCCTGCCGCCGCCGAAGCTGAGCCGCTCGGTCGGCTGGGGCGAGCTCTTCGTGGCAAGCGCAGGCGCATCGGTTCTCGGCGCTGTGATGGCCATCGTCGTCACCAACGCGAATTCCGGCGCGGATACCGGCACGCTTGCGCTCGAGATCGATGCGCTCAACCGCACGCAGGAAACGCTCACCGCGCGCGCCGACCAGGCCAGCGCCGATTTCCTCACCGCGCGCTCGCGCCTTGATGCGCAGGCCGACAGGCTGGACCGGCAGGATACCGAAGAGCTTGCTCTGCGCTCCGAGATCGCTGCGGTCTCTGGGCAGGTGTCCGCCGTGAGCGGCGCTGGCCCCGGAACAGGCGGCGCCATTCCC
>DASYKO010000494.1:0-2542 GCA_035995285.1 Hyphomonadaceae bacterium
CCAGGGTCCCTCCCTCCTGCAAGGGGGAGGACAGGTGGGGGTCTGCACCTTGTTCTGAAGCAAACTAATGTGCCCGGAAGTTCCTCCGGGCACACTCACTTCTATCCAGACAAACCAAACCTAATGCAGCGCGTTCGCCGCCTTATCCACGGCCCTTGCACCCTTCTCAGCCAGATCGGCCCCAGCCTTGGCCGCAGCATCCGCCACGCCCTGCAGGTTCTCGCGCTCGACCGAGCTCAGCGGAGCAGAGGCCCCGATGAGCGCGCCGATCGCAACACCGATCGCTCCGGCCGCCAGCGGATACTCATCGTAAAAAGCTTGCGTGCGATGCTTGGCGTCGCCGAGCCCTTCCTTGAGATTGTGCGCCTGATCCTTGGCGAACTGCGCCGTCGCCGCAGCCCCAGCATTCATCTTCTCGCGGATGTCCTTGGCCTTCAGCGCAAGCCCCTCGCTCGTGCGCGTCACGCGCGCCTTGAAGGCGTCGACGGCCTCGCCGGCCTGTTGCTTCAGGTCGAGCGCCACAGCCTCAGCCTGATGCAGGCGATGCGAGAACATCTCCTGCGTCTCGCCAACCATGCGAGACACGCTTGAGCGCGCGCCTTCGAGATTGCGATAGGCCTGCTCTTCCTTCCACTCGTCGTGAGTCATGCCCGGATGCACGGCCTGATGATCGTGGCCATGGCCCTTGTTCAGGAACAGCATGCCGACGCCCGCGCCGATAAGAAGAAGCGGCAGCGGATTATCCCGGATCTGCTTTCCAAGATTGGCCGTGAGCTGACCGGCCTGGCCCTGAGCCAGTCCCATCACCTCATCAAGCATCTGGCCCGGCGAGAGTTTGCCACCCAACTGTTCGATCGTGTCGTTCAGGGCGTGCCGCGAACGGTTGATCTCGGCTTCAATGCGATCTGTGTCTGCGGTCATCAGTGAACGCGCTCCGAAAGGGTTTTGAGATCACGCGAGACCTGCTCGCGCGTCTTGGGAAGGGAGAGGTCTCCAGGCTTCATGGCCTTGTGCGCCGCCTGGATCAGCATCCAGCCGGTAATGCCCGCGCCGATCGCCACGATCGCCAGCGCCGTCCACATCGGCATCAGCGTGGAGAGAAAGTAGGCCAGCGCAAACACGCCCGCCGTGAGCGCAGCAGCGCCGAACGCCATGCCCCAGGCGAACAGGCCGAACGCGCCGGACATGGATTTCACGCCCTCCGTCGCCTCGGTGCGCGCCAGCTTCAGTTCGTTGCGGAACATGTCGCCCAGATGGAAGGCCATGGCCTTGGTCAGTTCAGGGATAGACCGCTGTTCTGTCTGCATAGCTCAGATCCCCGTAGTCGGGGCGTAGGGGGCCACCGCCTCGGTCAGCTCGAGCTCAGTCTTGTCCTGCGAGGCATCCAGCGGCTTGATCTCGTCCAGCGCCGTCTTGCCGACACGCGCCAGCGCAAAGCCTGCCGCCACGCTGAGGCCCATGAACAAAGCCGGCTGCCTGCGCGCAAAGTCCGACACCGCATTCAGCGCCTGCCCGACATCGCCGCGGTTGAGGGCCGAGGTCAGATGCTCGAACCCATCCGCCGTCTTGTTGAGCGCCGTCTTCATCCACGGCAGCTCGCCATTGAGACCGCCGGCCGCCTCGCGCAGCGTGTGCGCCGCCGTCTTTGCCTGGTCAGCCGCCTTGGTCTGCGCGTCATCCATCACGCCGCGCGCCTGTGTCTTCACCCGGTCGCCGATCTCGCGCACGCCATCCTTGATGCCAGCGACTGCTTCGCGCGCCGTATCCTTCACGGTTCCCACCGCTTGATCTGCAGCAGTGCGCACGCGGCCCAGCGACTCGTCAATCGGCGGCGCCGAAGCTTGCATAGGCGTCGGTGCTGGCGCTGGCGGCGAGCTGAACGTAGGCTCGTCGGGACGCTTATCCCAGAAATGGTCACCCATCATTATCTCCGCAGGCAGGTTGAGGTTGAACCTGCAACGCCCTTGGGCGAGTCGAGTTCCTGTTTACGATTTACATCGGCCCGCTCTTCGCCTTTGTCAGTTCGCGCGATAGACATGAGGCAAGTCGGGAGGGTTCCATGCGCTCATTTATCGTTGCGGCCGCGCTTGCATTCAGCGCCTGTACTTCGCTTGGAGTTCCCGCGAACTCTACCCTCGTTGAAGAACGCTCCATCACCCAGCTCAGCGAAGACCTCACCGCAGGCCGCACCACATCCGAGGCGCTGGTGCAGGCCTATCTCGACCGCATCGAAAAGCTCGACCGTTCCGGCCCGACCCTCCGCTCCATCATCTCGATCAACCCCCAGGCCATCGAACAGGCCCGCGCCCTCGATGCCGAACGCAAGGCCGGCCACATCCGCGGCCCCCTCCACGGCATCCCGGTGCTGATCAAGGACAACATCGAAACGAAAGAGCTGCCGACCACCGCCGGCTCCCTCGCCCTCAAGGACAACATGACCGGCCGCGACGCGCCCATGTCTGCCAACCTGCGCAAGGCCGGCGCGATCCTGCTCGGCAAGACCAACCTCTCAGAATGGGCCAATTTCCGCTCCACCCGCTCG
>DASYKO010000495.1:0-7145 GCA_035995285.1 Hyphomonadaceae bacterium
GCCTTCGACAGGATCGCGTTCTCGAGCGCGAGGTTGGTGTCCGGGCTCACCGGGGCGGTGGTCCAGGTTCCATTGACCATGGTCTCGCGGAACACCGAGGCCGAAACGCCGTCGGCGCGCAGGCGGGTGTCGAGGATGTAGACGGTGGCCTTCAGCCGCTCGTCAGCCTTTTCCGGGTTGGCGTACCAGTCGGTGATGATGACGCCGCCGTAGGGATCCGCCGAGGTCAGCGGCAGGAAGTCGAGCGTGTCGAGCGCTGCGCGCCAGAGATAGGCGTTGACGCCGATGCCGCCGGTTTCTTCCGGCCCCAGATCCTGGCTGGTCCTGCGTGACGTGTTCGACGTGTTGCTGCCGAGGAGGCCGCATCCGGAGACCGCCAATGCGGCCGCAATGGCCACGGCGACAGTCCCAACCCGGCCCAGTTTACTCGCAAACATACCCGTCTCCGCTGCCCAGTCCCGACTGTCAGGATTCACCGTGGGCGCTTTGTTGCGCCCCCGCAATCCTGTCGCAGTAAGGCTTCCTTAGCTGGGAGGCCTTCCTGCTTGCAAGGGCCGGTAGCTGTGGGCTCGCCCGCCACACGGCTCATGCTAGACGGTCCAATAGGCTGGAGATTGCGGAGGAATTTCGACATGCAGCGGTCGTTAACTCTGACGTTCATAGCTTTCGCAGTGTCCCCCGCGGCATTTGCGCAGGAATACACGGTAGACGCCCGGCTCACGATTGCCGGCGCGAACATCGCGGATGAATCCGCCTTGGCCCTCGCGGGCGATGATTTCCTCGCCTCAGGCCGTCTGGTGGTGACGCGCAAGGATGTGCTCGACAGCGGGCTGCAGCTGACCTGGCGGGGCGACGCTCGCCTCGAGCGGGATACCTCTCCACGGCCGTCCTTTGCCGGCGTGATCGGCAGCTGTCCGCCCTCGAACGTTACATGCCCCCGCGTGCCGAGCGGCCCGATCTATGGCTCGCCTGTCTCGCCCGCGACGGGCATCGCATCTGACGGGCCGATTGCAGACGAAGACCTGTTCCTGGCCGTGGATTCGGCATCGCTGACTATTTCCGGCGCCTGGGGCGAGACGGTGCTGGGCTTCGACTCGGGCGCCGCCTCGATGCTCGATGCGCGCCCGCCCACTGTGCTGCAGCGGGTTTCGGCGTTTTCTCCCGGACTTGATCCATCAGGTCTCGTCGTCACGCGCGCCCGCAATGACGTGACGGGGCCTTCCGCGAAAGTCTCCTACCTCAGCCCGCGCTGGCTCGGCGTGCGCCTCGGCGGCAGCTTCACGCCGACAGCCGATATGCGCGGCTCCGACTTCGATCCGGGCTTCGATGCGCTGGGTCTCGCCAAGGCGGATCTCGAAAACGTCTGGGAAGGCGCAGCCTCCTTCGAGCGGCAGTTCGCAAGCTGGGACATCAATGTCCGCGCGGCGCTGACCTATTCGCACGCCTCGTCTTCGTCGGGCTTCCAGGGCTTTGGCGACTACGATGCGGTGGGGGCAGGGATCGAAGTCGAGAAGGACGACTGGACCGGCGGATTGCGGTGGCTTTCCAGCAACAACGCGTGGGAATCTGGCAATGGCGACTACGAAGCCATCGAGGCGAGCCTAGTTCGCCGTATGGGCGACTGGCGCATCGGCGCAGAGCTGGGGAACTCCACCGACGACCTAAACGGGGTCGAGGGAACGTCCTGGCTGGTGGGTGCGACATACACGCTCATGAAGAATGTGGATCTCGGAGGAGCGTTGGTTTCCTCGGTGGCGAACGTCCCTGTCTTACTACCGTCCGGTAGTGGTCACACAGAAGCCTCCAATGAGGGCCTAGTGATCGAACTGACTGTGCGGAATTAGTGACACCTCGGGGATAATTAGCCCCTTGAAGGCAGCTATTAATTCTCGTTAACTTTTGTGTAGCGACTCACGCGTACTATCTCGGACAGGAGGGCAGGACATGCGTATTTCCGCACAACTATTCTGTCTCGCCGCCTGTCTGGCTGGCGCACCCGCCTTTGCCCAAGTTGGCAAGGGTGGCGAAGCTGCGTCCGCCTCTCCCCAGACCCTTACGGGCCCGGCCCTGTCCACCCAGTCCCAGACCGAAACCCAGCTCAAGGCGCAGTCCGGAAACCTCGGACTCGACTTCAACAAATCGACGGAGCGTTCGGTTCTTCCGCTCGCGCCGATCGAGAAAGACCAGCTGGAGTTTTCGTGGAAGCCGGGCGGCAAGTGGGGCATCACGCTCGACCTCACCAGCCGGTCGGAAAATTCCGTGCTTCCGAAAGAGGAAGTGGCCGCCGGTCTCTCCTACCAGGTCACTCCGCGCTTCCGCTTCGGCGGCAGCGTCACGCTGAACGGCGACTCGCTCAGCCGTCCGGAAACCGACTTCAAACAGGAAGTCGACGAAGCGTCGGTTCGTCTCGAATCCGCTTTCTCGTTCTAACCGCTCCAAGCTTCGGCAATCCCATCGATCGCGGCAAAGCCTGCAGCGCCTGATAGCGCGCGCGCGGCTGTGCGCGCGCTGATCCCGCCGAGTGCGTAGACCGGCAGCGGGGCCGCGCGCGCCAGAAGCCGGAAGGCGAGGGGGCCGAGCGGCTTGCCCGCACTCGGGCTCGCGCTATCGAACACCGGCGAGAGGATGGCCGCATCAACGCCCAGCCACGCTGCGCGGGCGAGTGCCGCACGCGAATGCGCCGAAGCCGTTTCGATCCATCGCGGATTGCCCGGCCGGACGCGACGCAGCTTCGCCTCGGGCCAGTGGACGCCATCCGCGCGAACAGCGAGAGCAAGCCCCGGATCGGCGGCGATCAGAAACACCAGCCGCCCCCGGCACAGGCGCGCGAGGCGGTGTGCCGTTCCCAGCCGGTCATGCGCTCCGAAATGGCGGTAGATGACGCCCCAGCCGCGGGGCAGCGCGGCGATGGTCCGCTCAATATTCGGCGTACGCTTGGGCTCGGTCATGAACCACACGCGAGGCAGGGTTCGCATGGGCAGGGGATTGCGCATTTTTCCGCGCACAAAGGCAGGCTTTGCCATCCGTGCGGCGGCGAAAAGCTTGCGGCGCGCCGCGGCTTGCGGTTGAGAGAGGCTCATCGAGGACGCTTATGGACGAAGGCTTGAGCAAAACCATAGAGGCTGCGCGCGCCGATGTCCTCGCGCGCATCGCCGAGGCTGCGCGCTCCGCCGGCCGCGACCCAGGCTCGGTCACGCTGACAGCGGTGTCCAAGGTCCAGCCCGAGGAGCGCATCGAGGCGATGCTGGCCGCCGGGCAGCGCGTCTTCGGCGAGAACCGCGTGCAGGAGGCCGAACAGCGCTGGACGGCACGGAAAGCATCGCGCCCCGATCTCGAACTCCGCCTCATCGGTCCCTTGCAGACCAACAAGGCGAAGGAGGCCGTCCTCCTGTTCGACGTGATCGAGACGCTCGACCGGCCAAAGCTTGCCGCTGCGCTGGCTGACGCCATGTCGAAGACGGGCCGCAGCCCCAAACTCTTCGTGCAGGTGAACACCGGCGAGGAAGATCAGAAGGCAGGCATCGCCCCTCAAGACACCGACGCCTTCATCGCCAGCCTGCGCCGCGACTATGGCTTTACCCTCGAAGGCCTCATGTGCATCCCGCCCGCCGACGAACCCGCAGGCCCGCACTTCGCGCTGCTCGCAAAGATCGCCGCGCGCAACGGTCTGTCGAAGCTCTCAATGGGCATGAGCGCCGACTACGAGATCGCGGTGCTGCATGGCGCCACGCACGTGCGCGTCGGCTCTGCCCTGTTCGGCGAGCGCAGCTATCCCGCCGCTTGACCCTGAACGGATCTGGGCTTGGTGAACCCGATCGCCAGCATGATCTGCGCAGCCGCGTAAGTGATCCACACCGATCCCGGCGGCACGACCACCTGCCGGAACAGCCCAACCGCAATCAGCGTGTCGCTCAGCATGAACACCACAGCGCCGATCTTTGCGATCATCGGCGCGCGAGACATCAGCGCCAGCACCACCATCGCCGAGATGATGACCTGGTAGGCAAGTGCAGGGACGGTGAGTTCCGCCATGGCCGGATAGAGCCAGTAGGCCAGCTCGCCCGAGATCGCGAGCACCACCACGCTCAGCGGCCAGGCCTTCCACATCACGCCCTCGCGCCGCATGTAGCCGACGAAGGTCGCGGCATAACAGACATGCGCCAGCCCGAACGCCGCCATGCCCGGCACCATCCCGCCCGGCAGCTCCAGCGCCACATCGCCTACGGCAGAGAAGAAGAACCCCAGCGCCGGCAGCCACGCCCCGCGCATCAGCACATAAACGCCGAGCAGCACGATGCCCGCGCACTTCCAAGCCGGCCCAAACGGGGTCGGCGCCTTCACCCACTCATTGGCGAGGTGCGAGAGCGCAATGGCTGCGCCTACGTAGAAAACAATGCGGGCAAGGTCGGTGCGGGAGGCAGCGGCGTCGGTCATGCGAATTTCGTAGCGAGCCAATCCGCCCCTGTCGATTGCACGCTACGTCAGGCCATAATCCTCAGCCCATCTCCCGGCCGCGCTTCCCCGATCAGCTCCCGCAGGTCCGGCAGAGCGCACGCCACGCAGCCCTCGGTCGGCGAATAGTCGGGCCTTGCCACATGCAGGAAGATGGCGCTGCCGCGGCCGGTGATCACCGGATCGTCATTGACGCCCAGCTCCACGATGACGTCGTAGACGTGGTCCTCGCGCCACAAGACCTCATGCCGCGCATGGAAGGGCAGGCGAACCTGGCGGTTGTATTCGACGTCCATCGGATCATCGCACCAGCCCATCTGCGGGGTCAGCCTGGTCACCGGAAGCGCCGTTACAGGCCGCTGGAGCCGGTCCGGGCGATAGAGAACGCGGCGCATGGGCCACATCCCTATCGGGGTCGCGCCATCGCTTTCCCGCTTGTCTGAGGCCTGCAGGAGCCCTCCACGACCCAGGGCGCAGCGCGCTTGCCCACCCGGCCAGCGCAATTGCCCGTTCGCATTTGCCTGAAACTCGCGTGTTTCCAATTCGCTCCCCAGGCGCCCGGTAATCGGCATTTCGGTCTTTGCTTCCGGCGTTCCTACATCGTACCTAGACAGGACTTACCGCGCACGGAAGATGTACGCGGGTAGCTGGCCACGCGAGAGGGCCAGCCGGGAGGGCTTGAATGACGACTGCCAAGACGATCCTGCTCGTGGACGACGACAGCGAACTTCGCGAGGCCCTGGCCGAGCAGTTCGAGTTGCACGAGGGTTTCAGGATCGAGCATGCGGGATCGGCGGGGGAGGGCGTGCGCAAGGCCGAGTCCACGCGTGCGGATCTCATCATCCTCGACGTCGAACTGCCGGACATGGACGGGCGCGACGCCTGCCGCCTCATGCGCAAGCACGGCATCGCCGCCCCGATCGTGATGCTGACGGGACAGGCGACGGACGCCGACACCGTCCTCGGCCTCGATTCAGGCGCCAACGACTATGTCACCAAGCCGTTCAAGTTCTCGGTGCTGCTCGCCCGCGTGCGCGCCCACCTGCGCACGTTCGAGCAGAGCGAAGACGCCACCTTCCGCCTCGGCCCCTACGAATTCCGCCCGGCGGCAAAACTCCTGATCGACGAGAAGGAGCGCAAGATCCGTCTCACCGAGAAAGAGACCAACATCCTGAAGTATCTCTACCGCGCCGGCGGCAAGCCGGTCGGCCGCGAAGAGCTTCTTTCGGAAGTCTGGGGCTATAACGCCAACGTCACCACGCACACGCTGGAGACGCACATCTACCGCCTCCGCCAGAAGATCGAGCCGGACCCGGCGAACGCGCGCCTGCTGCTCACCGAAAGCGGGGGCTACCGGCTGCAGGCGTAATAGCCAAAAGCCTCAGTTGGCCGGAACAGGCGCCGGCGTCGGGCGCGCCAGCGCGCGATCGAGCAGCGCTAGGTTTTCCGCAATCCGTGCTGCATCGGAGCACCCTTTGCACGTGCTGGATAGCGCGGCCAGCTCATCGCGTTGTTTCCTGGCCAGGTCGAATTCGTTTAGCTTCACATACGCCACGCCTAGCCGTCCCTTTGGATCAGGCCGGTCCGGCTCCTCCGCGATTGCGATTTCCAGGAACTGCCTCGCCTCGGCCCAGTTCTGCAGGCCCAGCTTGGCAAAACCCATCAGATAATGAGCGTCCGAGGTTGTGGGGTTCTGCGCCAACAGCTTGGCGAAGGCTTTCTCGGCGCCGGCAAAGTCCTGCTTCTGCAGCAGTTCAAGGCCAGCCTTGCGCATGATGTCCAGCTTCTTGCGGCTGTTTTCAGCGACGCGGTTGGCGCTATCGATGCCGTCCAGGTTGGGGCCGGTGCTCAGCCCTTTCTGCGCGTATGCGATACCGGGCGCCGCGCCTGCGAAAGCGAGGACAAGTGCGGACAGAAACCAACCACGCATGAACTCCCCCATCAGCTGTCAGGCCCGCAGCATAGACCGGACGGGGCGCCTGGGGCAGTGGGCGCCTGGTTTCCGGGCCGACTGAAGCCGACGACGTCAAGGCAGATACCTTAAGTGATCCCGTGCACGATCGCGTGTGGAGATCGCTGTCGCTTGTCGAACCGATCAGGCGCAGCCCTCGACCAGCTGAATGCTCGGCCCGCCGGCGTGGATCGAGCTGACCTTACCCGAGCTGCCGATCTCGTAGACGATGCCGCGTGCGGCTTCATCCTGCACATAGGGTTCGGTGCGCGGGCCGCCCGACCAGACCGTGACGTACTCGGCGGGCTTGTCCTGATACTTGTGCGGTGTCGCCTTGGCTTCGGCGCCATAAGCCGTCTTGACCGCTTCGGCCGTGTCGCCGACGCCAAGCCCCTTGTCGGTCTTCACCTTCGACGCCTCGCCGATGGTGATGCGAGTGAGCTTGCCGCCCTCAAGCATGACCCAGAAATCGTCGCCCGGCGCACGCTGCGGCTTGAACTCGGTGCAGTCACTGCCGGGAATGCCAGCGGCGTTGGGCGTGCTGGTGTCGCCAACCGCGGCGATCACTTCGGCTTTCGTCATGCCGATCTTCAGCGGTCCCCAGCCGTCTGCGCGCAGGGCATCGCCCGAAGCAGGCGCCGGTTCGACAGGCGGCGCAGCGGCTGTTTCTGCGGGCGCCGGTTCGGCCGACGCGACTGGCGCCTCGTCCTTTGGCGCGCACGCGGCGAGCGCTGCGATGCAG
>DASYKO010000496.1:0-2373 GCA_035995285.1 Hyphomonadaceae bacterium
GACTTGTCCCAGCCGGTCTGGACCTGGCGGGTGAGCTGTTCGCCCTTCGAGGCTGCGTCCTCGGCCTTCTGGTTGAAGCCGGCGAGGTTGCGCACGCCCATCTTGGACATGATCTCGTAGCGGCTCTCCATCTCACGCACGACCCACTTCAGGGCCAGAACGGCCTTTTGCGGATCCGTCACGACCGGGGCCAGCAGGTGAGGGATGCCCTCGTAGATCGAGAGTTCGAGCATCTTCGGGTCGATCATGATGAAGCGGCACTTCTCGGGAGGCAGCTTGAACATCAGCGACAGGATCATCGCGTTGATGCCGACCGATTTACCCGAGCCCGTCGTACCCGCGATCAACAGGTGAGGCATCTTGCCGAGATCGCCGATCATCGGCTGGCCTTCGATCGACTCGCCGAGGGCGAGGGGCAGGGCCATGCGCGAACGCGAGAACTCGTTGGCGGTGAGCAGGTCGCGCAGATAGACCGTCTCGCGCGTCGGGTTCGGCAGTTCGATACCGATGGCGTTGCGGCCCGGGATGACTGCCACGCGCGCAGATGTAGCGGACATCGAGCGGGCGATGTCGTCAGCCAGCGCGATGACGCGCGAGGATTTCACGCCCGGCGCAGGTTCAAGCTCGAACAGCGTGACGACCGGACCAGGGCGAACCTCGGTGACACGGCCTTTGACGCCGAAATCGTTGAGCACGATGGCGAGGCGATCGGCCATTTCGAGCAGCCGGGCTTCGTCGACTTCGGAATTGCGCGGCGGCGGCACGTCCAGCAGTTCGATCGGCGGCACGACGGACGAGGCATCGCGAACCACGGGCGCAGGCGCGCGGCGCGTCTGGCCCTTGCCGGGCGCAGACCCTGATTCAGGCTGCTTGCCTGCCGGGCGGTTGACGGAGACCGGAGCCGCGGCCGGAGCTTCGGCTTGCGGAACCGGACGGCTTTCCAGCACGCGCGGAATAACCGGGCGGGTCTTGTTGGCGCCTTCGGCATTCTCGACGGCGTTGAGGAAACCACGTTCGCCATCCTCGAAATCGTCGATATCGGTCACCACGATCGGCTCGATGACTTCCTGCTTCTTGCCGAACAACGCGCCGATGGCGCCAAACACGGCGCCAACTCCGGCGCCGGATGCCGGCTGCGGGGTAAGGTCGGGGATCGCGGTCTGGTATTGCTGCGGTTCAGCCTGACGGCGCTCGGGTTTTGCGGTTAGCGCGCGCCACAGGCTGGCGCCGTCGCTGGCGCCAACACCCATGGCAAGCGCGGAGAAGAGCATGGCGCCAACGCCGGCAAGGCCAGAGGCCCACACCGTCGCGTCGGGAATCTTGAGAGCCGCAAACGGCGTCGAGGCGATGGTCAGCAGCACGTCGCCGACAACGCCGCCGAGGCCGGCGGAAAGAACCCAGGTCTTGGGGATCGGCCATTCTGCCAGGCAGCAGGCCGCAAGCACGACAGCGCCGCCGCCCCACATCCAGGCAGCCGGATCGCGCTGGCCAATGCCAAGCGTGCGGCGAAGGCCGCCGATCATCAGCGCAAAGCCCATCAGCCACGCCGTCCAGCCGAAGCCCTGCGTCAGCAGGTCGGCGCCGAGCGCTCCCGCCGTGCCGAACAGATTCTCGGCCTCGCCGGTGACAGCCGAGTTGATGCTCGGGTCGGTCGGCGAATAGGAGCCGCAGGCGCCGCAGATGAAGACGCCGCCGGAAAACGCCAGCAAGCCGGACATGAAACGGCTGAGCGCGCTGGAGCCGCGCGCTTCTTCACCTTCGTCCGCGGTGTGGGACGCACGCGTCTGCGGCATGCCTTTGTCCTCGCTCGATCGGGGTTAATTGCAGCAGAGCGAACCATGCGCGCCGGGCCGTTAACGGGCTCCGAACGGCAAATGCATTCGAGCGGATTTTCCGCGATTTTTCGTTGCGCTTCTGACTCGGGCTGGGCGCAAAAAAGGGGCCCCGGAAGCGCCGTTACAGGGCTTCCGGGGCCAGATCCCCATGATCCAGCCTCTCGGATGGCTCACGCAGTAAGGTGTAGCGGGATTTCCGCACGCGGCGCCTTCATTGCCGCACTGCACAAGCGGGGCGGGCCCCGCCTCGCCTTGAGTCAGGGCGAGTCGCCAGATGGGCGCCTAAGATTTGTGCAAATAGGCCTGACTCCCAAGGCGTCGCAGGGGGCTTTGCTTGTTCTGTGGGCGCCCAGACCGGCCTAGTACCCCTGCATCTTCCCGGGGGGCTTTCCGCCCAAGCGGCAGGTGCGTTCGAGTTCCAGCGCCGGTTGCCTAGTCAACCTCAGGGGAGACAAATGACGAATACAATCAGTCGACAAGGTCGACTTTCACTTTGGGGGACCAGCCTTAAGGCGGGTCTGGCGGCGATCGCTGCCGG
>DASYKO010000497.1:0-24926 GCA_035995285.1 Hyphomonadaceae bacterium
GATCTGCCGCCTGAAGAGGGTCGCAGCCGACAACAAGAGTGACTTTACCGCCCTCCTGCCCAAGGTCGCCCCGAAGAACGGCAAGAAGATTGCCTGCGTCGGCGCCGGGCCCGCCTCCCTCACAGTCGCAAGAGACCTCTCGCCGCTCGGCTACGAAGTTCACGTCTACGACGGGGACAAGAAAGCTGGCGGCATGATCCGCTCGCAGATCCCGCGCTTCCGTCTGCCCGAAGAAGTCATCGACGAGGAAGTCGGCTACATCACCGCCCTCGGCCCCGTGATGCACATGTCCGAGCAGGTGGGCAGCCTCAAGGACCTGCTCTCCAAAGGCTACGACGCCATCTTCGTCGGCACCGGCGCCCCGCGTGGCCGCAACCTCGACATTCCGGGACGGCAAGAAGCAGCCTCCAACATCCATATCGGCATCGACTGGTTGTCCAACGTCTCGTTCGAGCACATCAACAAGATCGGCAAGCGCGTCATCGTGCTGGGCGGCGGCAACACCGCTATGGACTGCTGCCGCACCTCGCGCCGGCTAGGCGGGGATGATGTGAAAGTCATCGTCCGCTCCGGCTTCAACGAGATGAAGGCCTCGCCCTGGGAGAAGGAAGACGCGATCGGGGAGGACATCCCGATCATCAACTTCCTCAATCCAAAGGAATTCACGCAAAAAAACGGCAAGCTCACCGGCGTCACCTTCCAGAAGATGCACTGGACCACCGACGCCAAGGGCAAGAAGTCGCTCCAGCCCACCGGCGAGCCCGACCAGCATTACGAATGCGACGATGTGCTGATCGCAGTCGGCCAGGAAAACTCGTTCCCTTGGATCGAACGCGACATCGGCATGAACTTCGACAAATGGGACATGCCGGTCGTCGGCGAGGAGACGATGCAGTCGTCTATCCCCAACGTCTTCTTCGGCGGAGACGCAGCGTTCGGACCCAAGAACATCATCTGGGCGGTCGCCCATGGCCACGCCGCCGCCGTCTCGATCGACATGTTCGTCAACGGCCAGGACATCAGCGTCCGTCCGGCGCCCGGCGTCACCGTGATCTCCCAGAAGATGGGCATTCACGAGTGGAGCTATGACAACGACATCGCCAACGACAAACGCTACAAGGTCCCGCACCGCGACAAGGCTGTCGCGCTGAAGGACGTGAAGGCGGAAGTCGAGCTCGGCTTCGACCAGGGCCTCGGCTTCAAGGAAGCGCAGCGCTGCCTCAACTGCGATATCCAGACTGTCTTCACCCCGAAGGTCTGCATCGAGTGCGACGCCTGCGTCGACATCTGCCCGATGGACTGCATCACCTTCACCGAGGATGGCGAAGAGCCCGACCTGCGCACGCGCCTTAGCGCTCCGGCCATGAACCTCACCCAGGACCTCTACGTCGAAGGCGGCCTGCCGACCGGCCGCGTGATGGTGAAGGACGAAGACGTCTGCCTCCACTGCGGCCTCTGCGCCGAGCGCTGCCCCACTGGCGCGTGGGACATGCAGAAATACCTGATCGACATTACCCAGGCAGGGCCGAAATGCCGGACACGATAACCGAAATATCGGGCGCCAAGCCCGCGCCGCTCACCGCGGTCAACGATTTCGTCGTCAAGTTCGCCAACGTGAACGGCTCGGGCTCGGCGTCCGCCAACGGGCTCTTTGCGAAATCTATTATCCGGATGGGCGTGGCCGTCGCCGCCCGCAACATCTTCCCCTCCAACATCCAGGGCCTGCCGACCTGGTATGAAGTCCGCGTCTCCGGCCAAGGCTATCTCGGCCGCCGTGGCGGCGTCGACCTTGCGGTGCCTCTGAACCCACAGACCTGGGACGATGATGTGAAAGAGATCGTCCCGGGAGGATATCTCTTCTACGACTCGACCAAGCCCCTGCCCGCCTCGAAATTCCGGGACGACATCCACGTCATCGGCGTGCCGCTGACCCAGCTATGCAACGACGCCTACAAAATCCCGCGCGAACGCCAGTTGTTCAAGAACATCACCTATGTCGGCGCGCTCTCCCACCTGATCGGTATCGACCCCGCAGTCATGGAAACGCTGCTGAAGGAAGAGTTCGCCTCCAAGCCCAAGCTGATCGGCGCCAACCTCAACGCCTTCAACATGGGCCGCGACTGGGCGGCGAAGCACCTGATGCCGATCGGCCTGCAGCTGAAGCATTCTGACGTGGTAGGCAACCGCATCTTCGTGGAAGGCAACGCCGCCGCCGCCCTCGGCGCAGTCTATGGCGGCGCCACCGTCTGCGCCTGGTATCCCATCACGCCATCCACCTCGCTGGCCGAAGCATTCACCGGCTATTGCGAAGACCTGCGCACCGACGCTGATGGAACAAAGCGCTACGCCATCGTTCAGGGAGAGGACGAGATCGCCTCGATCGGCATCGTGGTCGGCGCAGGCTGGAACGGCGCGCGCGCCTTTACCTGCACATCCGGCCCCGGCATCTCGCTGATGAACGAGTTCATCGGCCTCTCCTATTTCGCCGAAATTCCAGCCGTGATCTTCGACGTCCAACGCGGCGGCCCCTCCACCGGCATGCCTACCCGCACGCAGCAGTCTGACCTGCTGCTCGCAGCCTATGCCTCCCACGGTGACACCAAGCACGTGATGCTGCTGCCCTGCGATCCCGGCGAGTGCTTCGAGTTCGGCGCGCTCGCGTTCGACCTCTCCGATCGTCTCCAGACAACAGTCTTCGTCATGCTCGATCTCGACATCGGCATGCAGGAATGGCTGGTCGAGCCCTTCAAGTGGGACGACAAACGCCAGCTCGACCGCGGCAAGGTCATGACCGCCGAACAGCTCGAAGCCGGCGCCTTCTTCGGCCGCTACACCGACGTCGACAAGGACGGCATCCCCTACCGCACCTATCCCGGCACGCACCCCACCAAGGGCGCCTTCTTCACCCGCGGCACATCCCGCAACCGCATGGCGGGCTATTCGGAAAAAGGCATCGACTACCAGGACAACATGGAACGCCTGCTCGCCAAGTTCAAAACTGCGGCGACCATCGTTCCCAAGGCCGTCCAGCGCCCAGCCAAACAGAAGACGCGCATGGGCGCTCTCTATTTCGGCTCCACTACGCCCGCCATGCACGAGGCGCTCGACCACCTCGAGGCCCAGGGCCACCACATCGACGCCATGCGCGTACGCGCCTTCCCCTTCGGCCAGGAAGTGTACGACTTCATCGCCGCCCACGACGAGATCTGCGTCGTCGAGCAGAACCGCGACGCCCAGCTGCGCTCGCTGCTGATGATCGAAGGCAATATCGATCCCGCCAGGCTTACCTCCATCCTCCACTATGACGGCACGCCGATCACCGCCCGCTTCCTCGCCGACGCCATCGGCAACCGGATGCAGGCGCAGAAGGGTGTGCGCCAGGTCGGCAAGAAACCGGGTCCCAATCCATGACCTATATTCTCAAGCCCAAGCTCCATCACCCTAGCCTGCCGAAGAACGATCTCGGCCTCACGCGCCGCGATTATGAGGGCAAGGTCTCGACGCTCTGCGCCGGCTGCGGGCACGACTCGATCAGCGCCGCGATCATCGCCGCCTGCTTCGATCTCGCGATCGAACCGCACCGCCTCGCCAAGATCTCCGGCATCGGCTGCTCGTCCAAGACGCCAGACTATTTCCTGAGCCAGTCCCACGGCTTCAACTCCGTCCACGGCCGCATGCCGAGCGTGCTCACCGGCGCCAACCTCGCCAACCGCGACCTCATCTATCTCGGCGTCTCCGGCGATGGCGATTCAGCCTCCATCGGCCTCGGCCAGTTCGCGCACTCGATCCGCCGCGGCGTGAACATGAGCTACATCGTCGAGAACAACGGCGTCTACGGCCTCACCAAGGGGCAGTTCTCGGCCACATCCGACAAGGGTTCGAAGTCCAAGAAGGGCGTCGAGAACACCGAAAGCGGCATCGATCTCGTCGCTCTCGCCCTGCAGCTCGGCGCCACTTATGTCGGCCGCAGCTTCTCCGGCGACAAGGAACAACTCGTCCCGTTGATCAAGGGCGCCATCAGCCACCACGGCCCGGCCTTCATCGACGTGCTCAGTCCCTGCGTCGCCTTCAACAACCACGCCGGCTCGACCAAGAGCTTCGACTATGTCCGCGAACATAACGACGCGGTGAACCGCCTCGACGTCATCCTCGGCCGCACGCCGATCACGGCGACTTATGCGCCAGGAGAGGTCCGCGAAGTCACGCAGCATGACGGCTCAGTCCTGCGCCTGCGCAAGATCCACGAGGACTACGACCCCACCAACAAGATCGCCGCCGCCAACTACCTTCAGGAGCGCCACGCCGAGGGCGAGATCGTCACCGGCCTGCTCTATGTCGATCCCAACGCGACAGACCTGCACGATCGCCTGGAAACCACCGCCCGCCCGCTGAACCATCTCGGCACGGCGGAGCTGACCCCCGGCGCCGCAGCGTTGGCCAAGATCAACGCATCTCTCAGATAGGTAATCGGGCCGGATCACCCGTAAACTGGCGCCGCGAGCGAATTTCGCTAAAAGGGGCGAATGCCCTTGCCCCTGATCCGCCATCCCGATTCGCGCGCGCCCCACGTGCACTCCATCACCGTCAACGCTATGCGCGCGGGCAAGCCCGGCGCATTGCTGGTGAGCTATATCGTGGAAGGCGCCCTCATCGGCATCGCCCGGCCGCAGAAGCTGTTCCAGCAGCGCGCGGATGAACTCTGGCGGCACACCTGCTTCGAGATCTTCCTCAAAGGGCCAGAAGGCGATGCCTATATCGAGCTTAACTTCTCGCCCTCAATGAAGTGGGCGGCCTACCGCTTCCGCGAACGCCGCCGCGGCATGCAGAACATCGATATCCCTGCCCCCGCGGTCGACTTCAACATCGGCGTCCAGATGGAGCTGATGGCCGTCGTCGATCTCACCGGCGTGCCGGAACTTCCGCCAGACCGCCCGTGGAAAGCCAACATAACCACCATCATCGAGCAGACCGACGGCGAGATGTCCTACTGGGCGCTGAAGCACGCCCCGGATAAAGCAGATTTTCACCATCCCGATGGATTTGTGCTCGACCTACCGGTTCCCCAGAAGTCTTAAGAGCAGGCGTGAGAGCAGGCATGAAATTCGGCATAGACAGGCTGCTGGCTGATCCCGCCCTCCGCGCTCCACTCAAGGGTAAGCGCGTGGCCGTTCTCGCGCACCCGGCATCCGTCACCGCCGACCTCACGCATTCGCTCGACGCCCTGTCGAAGCTTCCCGACATCCGCCTCTCGGCAGCCTTCGGCCCGCAGCACGGCATGCGCGGCGACAAGCAGGACAACATGATGGAGTCGCCCGACTTCACTGACCCCATCCTCGGCGTGCCTGTCTTCTCGCTCTACGGCGAAGTCCGCCGCCCGTCGGGCCAGATGATGAGCACGTTCGACACCGTGCTGATCGACATGCAGGATGTCGGCTGCCGCATCTACACCTTCATCACCACGCTGCTCTACATGCTCGAGGAAGCAGCCAAGACCGGCAAGAGCGTCTGGGTGCTCGACCGGCCAAACCCAGCAGGCCGCCCGATCGAAGGCACGACGCTTCTTCCCGGCTGGGAAAGCTTCGTCGGCGCCGGCCCCATGCCGATGCGCCACGGCCTCACGCTCGGCGAACTCGGCCTCTGGTTCATCAAGCACTTCAAGCTCGACGTCGACTACCGCGTCATCGAGATGGAGGGCTACAAGCCCGACGAAGGCCCCGGCTTCGGCTGGCCGATCGACTCCCGCACCTGGGTCAACCCCAGCCCCAACGCGCCCAATCTCTGGATGGCCCGGGCCTATGCCGGCACGGTGATGATCGAAGGCGCCACACTCTCTGAAGGAAGAGGGACCACCCGCCCGCTCGAACTTTTCGGCGCGCCCGATATCGACGCCCGCAAGGTCATCGCCGAAATGCACGCATTCGCGCCGCAGTGGCTGAAAGGCTGCAAGCTGCGCGATTGCTTCTTCGAACCCACCTTCCACAAGCACGCCAGGCAACTCTGCAGCGGCGTACAGATCCACACCGAAGACCCCGCCTACTACGACCATCAGGCTTTCAAGCCATGGCGTGTTCAGGCGCTCGGCTTCAAGGCGATACGCCGTCTCTATCCCGACTACCAGATCTGGCGCGGCCTCGATTTTGGCTACGAATACACCTCCGGCAACCTCGCCATCGACGTCATCAATGGCGGCAAAGCCTTGCGCGAATGGGTCGACGATCCCAGCGCCAACCCCTCCGATCTCGATGCGATCGCAACGCCCGACGAAACCGCCTGGGCGAAGGAACGCCAGCCTTTCCTGCTCTACTGAGCCACGCCAGCCGCGCGGGAAGCCCGTTTGTCCGATCGGGCAATGCGGTCCATATTCCAAGGCCAAGCTGGAATCAGGAAGCCGCAGCCCGTGACCGCCCTCACCCTGATGGAAACCGAAGCACGCGAGACGCCCGCCGTCGCCGCGCGCCTCGTGGCCGCCAGCGACAGCCTGCGCCAGATGGGCGAACGCCTGCGCACGCTTAGCCCCCGCTACGCAGTGGCCGCCGGCCGCGGAAGTTCCGATGCGGCGGCCCTGCTCGCGAAATATCTCTTCGAGGCCCGCCTCGGCCTGCCGACAGTCTCGGCGGCGCCCTCCATCCGCTCCATCTACGGCGCCAAGCTCAACCTCGAAAAGGCGCTCGTCCTCGCCATCTCGCAATCCGGCAAAAGTCCGGATCTTGTCGAGTTCTGCAGATCAGCCACGGGTCCGGATGTGTTCCGCCTCGGCCTGATCAACGACGCAGCCTCGCCCCTGGCGCAAGCCGTAGACGCCGTGCTCCCGCTTGAAGCAGGCCCGGAAAAAAGCGTCGCCGCCACCAAGTCTTGCCTCGCCGCCGCCACGCTTGTACTCGGCCTCACCGCCCACTGGCGCAACGACGCCGCAATGATCTCCGCTTTCGAGCGCACGCCCGACCGCTTCGCCGACGCGCTCCAGAGAGACTGGCCGGCCGCAGAGACATTCCTCGATGGCGACGGCCCCGTCTACGTGATCGGCCGCGGCCCGGGCCTCGCCATCGCCGCCGAGGCTGCGCTCAAGCTCAAGGAAACCAACGGCCTGCACGCCGAAGCCGTCAGCGCCGCCGAAGTCCGCCACGGCCCCTTCGCGCTCGCCGGACCACAGCTGAAAGCCATCGTCTTCGCCCAGCGCGACCAGGCCTTCGACGGCTTGCAAAAAGTGGCGACAGACCTGAAAGACCTCGGCTGCCCCGTCCTCTTCATCTCGCCTGACGGGCGCGCCAATGCCACCGTAGCGCAGGACAGCGAGCCTGTCGTCGAGCTCCTCTCCATGCTGCTGCGCTTCTATCTCATCGCCAACGCCTCGTCCCTGCGCCGCGGCCGCTCGCCGGATCATCCGCCCTCCCTCACCAAGGTCACGGAAACACGGTGATGCTGGAGCTCGCACCCACGCGCCTGTTCACCGGCGAGACGATGCGCGAAGGCGCCAGCGTCGTCATCGACGGCGAGCGCGTGATTGAGATCAGGGAAAAACCCTCGCCGTCCGCCACAAAGCTCGACGGCCTGCTGGCCCCCGGCTTCATCGACGCCCAGGTAAATGGCGGCGGCGGCGTCCTGTTCAACGATGCCCCCACCGTCGAAACGCTGAAGACGATGGCCGCCGCGCACCGACAGTTCGGCGTCACCGCCTTCATGGCGACTCTGATCTCGGATGACAGGGCGAAGACGGCAAAGGCCATCAATGCGGTCGCTGCAGGCATCGCCGCCGGAACACCGGGCCTGCTCGGCATCCACCTCGAAGGCCCGTGGCTGTCAGATGCCCGCCGCGGCGTTCATCCATCGAAAGCCCTGCGCCCGTTCGATAACGAGGACCTGAAGCTGCTCGCCCAGCAGCGCCCCTTCCCCGCCCTTATTACCGTGGCGCCAGAGCAGATCGATGCAGCGGGCATTCGCGCGTTGAGGGTGGCAGGCGTCACCATCAGCCTCGGCCACACGGCAGCGACTGCAGAAGATGTGGAAGCCGCGCTCGCGGCAGGCGCCACGGGCTTTACCCACCTCTTCAACGCCATGCCGCCGATCGAGGGCCGCAAGCCGGGAGCGGCGGGCGCAGCGCTCGCCAACCGCAACGCCTGGGCCGGGCTGATCCTCGATGGCATCCACGTCCACCCCATCACGGCGCGCATGGCGCTCGCAGCCAAGACTGCGAAGAAACTCTTTCTCGTCTCCGACGCCATGGCGACGGTGGGCTCGAAAGACCCATCCATGTCGCTATTCGGAGAGCAGATCGCGATCAGCGACGGCGCCTTGCGCACAGTCTCCGGCACGCTGGCAGGCGCTCATCTCGATCTTTCCGGCGCAGTGCGCAACGCGGTGTCAATGCTGGGCGCGAGCATGCAAGACGCCCTGCGCATGGCGAGCCTGACGCCTGCGGAGTTCGTCGGCACCAACGACCGCGGCAAGATCGCGCCGGACTGCCGTGCCGACCTCGTCCTGCTCGGGGCTGAGCTTGATGTCCGCAAGGTCTGGATCGGCGGCAAGAGCTAGGTCGCATCCAGGGTCGCCGTCCTCTTAGTGTCTTCGTGCTCTACTTCGTGCCTTCGTGTTTCTCTTGAGAAAGAATCCAACACAAAGGCACGAAGATTTTCACAAAGACACAAAGAAGAAAGCGCCGGGGCGCACACCGGCTAGCCGAATGCTTCGGCGAGGGCAGAGCGCAGATTGCCGCCGTGCTTCTCAAGCAGCGCCTCCGCCTGGCCCTTCTCCGCTCCGCGCGCTATGAGTACGCCGAGCTTCACGTCGCTGTCCGCCTTCGCGAATGCAGCCGCCGCAACTTCCTCCGTGCATCCCGTGATCCGCGCGATCATCTCGACGCCTCGGCGGCGCAGCTTTGCGTTGGTCGGGCGCATGTGCACCATCAGCCCGCCATAGACGCGGCCAAGCCGGACCATCAGCAGCGTCGACAGCAGATTGAGCGCGGCCTTCTGCGCCGTGCCGGCCTTTAGGCGGGTCGACCCTGCAATGATCTCTGCGCCCGTATCGAGCAGGATCGCATGATCGCTCTCCGCCAGCAGCAGCGCGCCGGGATTGTTGGCGATGCCGATCGTCAGCGCGCCGCGCGCCTTTGCCGTCTTCACCGCGGCGACCGTGTAGGGCGTGTTCCCGCTCGCCGCGAGACCGATGACAACGTCGTCCGGGCCAGCCGCGAGTTCCTCTATACGCGCAGAGCCATCCTCGGCAGAATCCTCGGCATTCTCGACAGCCCGAAGCAGCGCGCCCTCGCCGCCGGCGATGGCGAACGCCACCTGCTCGTGCGGCCAGTTGAAGGTGGGAAACAGTTCCGCTCCATCCTGCACCCCGATGCGCGCCGAGGTTCCAGCGCCTGCATAGATCAGGCGCCCGCCCCGGCGCAGGCGGGGAACAGCCGCATCCGCCGCATGGCCTATCGCCGGGAGAATCGGCACCAGCGAGGCGATGGCCGCAACCTGCCCCTCATGCAGCGCCTCCAGCGCCTTTGCATTCCCCCACAGGTCGAATTCGCTGTAGCGGTGGCTGACGGTTTCAGTGGTCATGGCCCCATCAATTGCAGATAAGTCGGGGCGATGGAATGGTGACCGAATATGGTTAGACAGAGGGCATGGCTGGACCATTCTTCCTTGGCATAGACGGCGGGGGAACACGTTGCCGCGCCCGGCTGGAAACAGCCGATGGCGCCGTGCTCGGCCGCGGCCTGTCGGGGCCCGCCAGCATGCGCTTCGGCCTCGAACTCGTGCGCGATTCGATCATGGGCGCGACCCTCCAGGCGATGAAGGAAGCCGGGCTGGACGAGACGGCCCTTACCGACACCTATGCCGGCATCGGCCTTGCCGGAACCGGCCATGTCGGCGCGCGCGAGGCGCTCGAAAGCTGGCCCCATCCGTTTGCAGGCGCCTGGTTCGAGGGCGACGGCTACACCGCCTATCTCGGAGCATTCGGCGGCGCTGATGGCGGCATCGTCATCGCCGGCACGGGCAGCATCGGCATCACCTATCAGGGCCATACCGTACGTGTCGGCGGCTATGGCTTTCCGATTTCGGATGAAGGCAGCGGCGCCGATATCGGCCTCAACGCCGTGCGCCATTCCCTGCGCACGCTGGACGGACGCGAACAGCCCAGCGATTTCTCGAAGGACATCCTCGCACGATTCCGCAACGACCCGGCGCGAGCCATCAAATGGGCGCAGGAAGGAAGCGCGACCGACTACGCCAGCCTCGCCCCCATCGTCACCCGCCACGCCGCATCAGGCGACCCAGCAGCGCTGAACCTCATCCGCCAGGCCGCAGCGCAGATTGCTGAAATCGCCGAAACCTTGTTCAGCAAAGGCGTGCCGCAAGTCGCCGTCATCGGCGGCCTCGCCGAAATTCTCAAGACATACATGCCGCCCGACATCGCAAGCCGCCTGGTAGCGCCGCAGGCCGACGCCATCGCTGGCGCCATCCTGATGGCGAAGCAGAAATCAGGGCTGGGTTAGCGCCCGCCCGAAGCATCTCAAGCAGCCCTCCGAAACCTCCCCTGCATCTGCACCACGAAGACCGCACGTCCGCGCTCCTCAAGCCGGCGCTTGCCCGCCACGATCTCGGCCATGCGCCCGCGAACCTCGCCGGATCCGCTGCGATAATATTCGATCAGCAGATCGCACGTTTCAGCATCGGCGACGAACCCGTCGCCCATCCGGGCGCTCGCGCCGTGCAGCACTTCCGCGCCAATGAAGAAATCGCCCGGCGCCCGTTCCACGATCTCTGCAAACTGCGCGAGACGGCTGGCCGAAATCCGGTTCGTCCCGTCCTCGTATTTCTGAATCTGCTGGACCGTGATCTCCGCGCGCCCCGCAAACTCCTCTCGCGATATGCCTGCAGATATCCGCCACGCGCGCAGCCAGCGCCCGGCCAACATATCCAGCATGCCGGGCGAACGCTTTCCCATCGCCATCACTACTCCCAACCGAACCATCGCATGGTTGAACAAATCGGGAACGCGTGCAAGCGGAATCTTACGGCGCCTGAACCACCATCAGCGTGAACGGCCAGACATAGGCCTGCAGCATCACCAGCACGCCGACCAGGCTCACCAGCACCAGCGAGTGCAGGAACACGAAACGCAGGATGCGGTTCTCGTGCCCGAACCACCCCGTCGCGGTCGACGCCACCACGATCGACTGAGTGTCGATCATCTTGCCCATCACACCGCCCGAAGAGTTGGCCGCCGCCATCAGCACTGGCGAAATGCCGAGCTGCTCCGACGTGATCTTCTGCAGCCCGCCGAACAGGATGTTCGAGGATGTGTCCGATCCCGTCGCCGCCACGCCCAGCCAGCCGAGCATCGTGCCGAAGAAGGGATAGAGCACGCCCGTCGCCGCAAACGCGAGACCCAGCGTGGCGTCGATGCCGGAATAGCGCGTGAGCGTTCCAACCGCGAGCATGCAGACGATGGTGATCAGCGGAAAGCGTAGCGCCCAGATCGTTCGCCCATACTCCTTCACCAGCCGCAGCGGGCCAAAGCCCATGATGAGCCCCGAGACAATCGCCGTCACGAGTATGCCCGTGCCCGTGTAGGTGAGGAAGGTGAAGCGGAACACCGCCGCCTCCGGCGCAGGCGCAGCCACCACCGGCGGCGCGCGCTCGACCAGCTTGTCCAGGCCATCGACCGGAAACGCCGGCGCGAAGGCGCCATTGGCCACCGCCTTGTACCAGTCGCTGCCCCACAGGATCAGCACCGCGCAGAGGATCGCCCACGGCATCCACGCCGCAAACAGCTTGCCCCCACGCGCCGGCTCGGCCAGCGGCGGAACGGGAGCACTGGAAACACTGTCGTCATGCTGGCGCAGCTTGGGCGAGGTCCACACCTCCTTCGGCTTCCACAGGCGCAAGAAGAGGATCAGCACGGCCATTGAGGCGACCGACGCGCCGATATCCACGAGCCCCGGACCCACGAAGTTGGAAATGAGGAATTGCGGGATCGCGAACGACACCCCCGCCACCAGGACCGCCGGCCACACCTGAAGCATACCTCGCCAGCCCGCAAATGCCGCAACCAGCCAGAACGGCACCAGCACAGAGAAGAATGGCAGTTGCCGCCCGATCATCTGGCCCAGCACATTCGCATCGATGCCCGTCGCCGTCGCCAGTCCCGCGATCGGCGCCCCGAGCGCTCCGAACGCCACCGGCGCCGTGTTGGCGATCAGCGAAAGCCCCGCTGCCGCCAGCGGAGAGAATCCCAGCCCAATCAGCACCGCCGCGGTCACCGCAACCGGCGTTCCAAACCCAGCCGCGCCCTCGAAGAATGCGCCAAAGCAGAACGCGATCAGCAACAGCTGCAGCCGCCGATCCGGCGTCACGCCCGCGATGGATGACTGGATGATCGCAAACCATCCTTTCTCCACCGTCAGCCGGTAGAGGAAAATCACATTGAGGATGATCCAGCCGATCGGGAAGAACCCTGTCAGCGCGCCCAGCGCCGTCGCTCTCACCGTCATACCTATCGGCATGGTGAAGACGAACGACGCCACCAGCATGGCAACGACGAGGGCAATAAGCGCCGCCCAGTGCGCCTTCATCTTGCCCGACGCGATCAGCGCCAGCAGCAGCACGATCGGCACGGCCGCCGCCAGTGTCGACAGCACCGGGTTCCCGAGCGGGTCATAGACCTGCACCCACGGTTCCGCTGGGCCCATGCTCGCTTCTCTCCCCTAGCTGATCTATCGCCAGCTAAGACCCTTCTAGCCCGATCCCCGCCCGGCTGATAGGCGTTGCGAAGGAGAGGAAGCGATGCCGCCAGCCATGCCAGAGCCCGACCGCGCAACCCTCTCGCGCCGGGGCGAGATCACGGCCGCCCTCCGCCGAATCGTCCCCCATGGCGTGATCGACGATGCCGCCTCGATGGCCGTCTATGAATCCGATGGCCTCACCGCCTATCGCCAGCTCCCCATGCTCGTCGTCCTGCCGGAAACGACGGAGCAGGTCTCGCAGATCCTAAAATACTGCTCCGCCAATAACGTGAAGATCGTCCCGCGCGGGGCAGGCACATCCCTCTCCGGCGGCGCCCTGCCGCTGGCCGACGGCGTCCTTCTCGGCATGGCAAAATTCAACCGCGTCCTCGAAGTCGACTACGCCAACCGCGTCGCCATCGTCCAACCCGGCGTCACCAATCTTGCGATCACCAAAGAGGTCGAAGGCGAGGGCTTCTACTACGCCCCTGATCCCTCCAGCCAGATCGCCTGCTCCATCGGCGGCAATGTCGCGGAAAATTCCGGCGGCGTGCACTGCCTCAAATACGGCCTCACCACCAACAACGTGCTCGGAGTCGAACTCGTGCTGGTTGATGGAGAGATCATCCGCCTCGGCGGCCGAGGCCTGGAACAGCGCGGCCTCGACCTGCTCGGCCTCATCGTCGGCTCTGAAGGCCTGCTCGGCGTCGTCACCGAAGTCACCGTCCGCATCCTGCCCAAACCCGAACTCGCCCGCGCCATCCTGGTAGGCTTCTCCGACACGACCAGCGCCGGCAGCTGCGTCGCGGGCGTCATCGCCGCCGGCATCATCCCCGCAGGCATGGAGATGATGGACCGTCCCGCCATCCACGCCGCCGAAGCCTTCGTCCATGCCGGCTACCCGCTCGACGTCGAAGCCCTCCTCATCATCGAACTCGATGGGCCCGCCGCCGAATGCGACCACCTGATCGACCGCGTCGCAGCAATTGCAAAGGAAAACGGCGCAGTCTCCCTGCGCACCTCCACATCCGAAGCCGAACGCCTCACCATGTGGGCCGGCCGCAAGGCCGCCTTCCCCGCCGTCGGCCGCATCTCGCCCGACTATTACTGCATGGATGGCACCATCCCCCGCCGCAAACTCCCGCACGTCCTCCAGCGCATGAACGAGCTGTCGATTGAGCACGGCCTCGGCGTAGCCAACGTCTTCCACGCCGGCGACGGCAATCTCCACCCGCTCATCCTCTACGACGCCAACAAACCGGGCGAACTCGAACGCGCCGAGGAATTCGGCGCCGACATCCTCCGCCTCTGCGTCGAAGTTGGCGGTGTTCTCACCGGCGAGCATGGCGTGGGCGTAGAGAAACGCGACCTCATGCCCGTGATGTTCACCGAAACCGATCTCAACCAGCAGCAGCATGTGAAGTGCGCGTTCGATCCGGCCTCGCTTATGAACCCCGGCAAGGTCTTCCCGCAACTACACCGTTGCGCGGAGATGGGCCGCATGCACGTCCACCGCGGCCAGGTTCCGCGCCCTGACCTCCCCCGCTTCTGATGCTCCAGCCTGCCGACGAACAGGAAATCCGCGAGATCGTCTCGCAGCACGCCGCCTCCGGCAGCGCCCTCGAAATCGTCGGCGGCGGCACCAAGCAAGGCATCGGCCGCCCCCGCGAGACCACACGGCTCTCCACCAGCCGCCTCAACCGCGTCATCAACTACGACCCCGCCGAACTCATCCTCACCGTCGAACCCGGCGCCAAACTCTCCGAGATCGAAGCACTCCTCGCACAGCACAACCAGATGCTCGCCTTCGACCCCTGGGACTTCGCCGAAACCGCGGGTGGCGAGCCCAACCGCTCAACCATCGGCGGCGTCATCGGCTCAGGCTTCGCTGGCCCCCGCCGCATCTCCGCCGGCAGCGTCCGCGACCACATGCTCGGTTTCCACGCCATCAACGGCCGCGGCGAGGCCTTCAAGGCCGGCGGCAACGTCGTCAAGAACGTCACCGGCTACGATCTGCCCAAGCTGATGGCCGCAAGCTGGGGCCAGCTCTGCGTCCTCACGCAGGTCACGCTGAAAGTCCTCCCGCGTCCGCCCGAATCCCGCACGCTAGCGCTGCGCGGCCTCTCCCACGCCGCCGCCGTCGACGCGATGAGCCGAGCCATGCGCGCCCCGGCCGATGTCGCCGCCGCCTGCCACATTCCAGCTCAAACCAGCGAGCCCTCGATCACCGCCATCCGCCTCGAAGGCTTCGGCCCATCGATCGAAGCCCGCGCACGCCTACTCACCGGCCTTCTCGCGGACGCCGGAAAGCTTGAGCCCATGCAGACAAGCGAAGCCGGCACCCACTGGCTCTGCATCCGCGCCGGCAACCTCCCACAATCCCACCAACTTCCCCTCCTCTGGCGCATCATCGTCCCACCCGCCGCCGGCGCAGACGCCCTCGACGGCATCGAACGCTTCGGCGGCATCGGCATGCTGGACTGGGCCGGCGGCCTCATCTGGGCCCGCACCGTCGCCGAGGCTGCTGTCTCCATTCGCGAAGTCGCCGACCTCTCCGGCGGCCACGCCATGCTCGTCTCAGCGCCGGAAGAAGTTCAGCGCGACATCCCGGCCCAGCATCCCGAACAACCCGGCGTCGCAGCCCTGTCCCATCGCGTGAGAGCCGCGTTCGATCCCTCCGGCGTCTTCGATCCGCATCGCTTCGACGCCCATCGAGCGAGGGCGCCGGCATGAAAACCGAATTCACTCCTCAACAGCTCGCCGATCCCGCAACCGCCACCTCCGAGAAAGCAATCCGCACCTGCGTCCACTGCGGCTTCTGCACCGCCACCTGCCCCACTTATGTCCTGCTCGGCGACGAACGCGACAGCCCGCGTGGCCGCATCTGGCTGATCAAGGACATGCTGGAGAAGAGCGCGACGCCGACACCCGAAGTCGTCACCCACATCGACCGCTGCCTATCGTGCCTTGCCTGCGAAACCACCTGCCCCTCCGGCGTCAGCTACAGGCGCCTGGTCGACCACGCCCGCGCCTACATCGAGGACAAGCACAAGCGCCCGCTGATCGAACGCCTCCTCCGCTCAGGCCTCGCGAAGACGATGCCGAACCGCGACCGCTTCGCCGCCGCGCTCTCCCTCGGCCGCTTCGCCTCGCCTCTCGCCGGCCTGTTCAAGACCCTCGGCGCCAAGCGCATCGCCGCAGCCCTGCGTCTCGCCGCCAACAACCCCGCCCACTCGCCCCAGATCGACGCCTCGCCAGCCACCGCCGCCCGCAAAGGCCGCGTCCTCCTGCAAGCAGGCTGTGCAGAGCCCGTCCTGCGCCCACAATACCAGGCTGCGACCGCACGCCTGCTCAACCGCCTCGGCTACGATGTGGTCCGCGCACCCGCAGACCAGTGCTGTGGCTCGCTCACCCACCACATGGGCCGCGAGCATGATGCACTCCGCTCCGTCCGCCAGACCATCGACGCCTGGACGCCAGAGATCGAGAACGGCGTCGACGCCATCATCTTCACCGTCACCGGCTGCGGCACGACCCTCAAGGACTACGGCTTCCTGATGCGCAACGAGCCCACCTACGCCGCCCGCGCCGCCCGCATCTCCGCCCTGGCAAAAGACATCACGGAATTCGTGCCCCCCTCATCCATCACGCCTGGCGCCGCCAAGCTCCGCGTCGCCTATCATCCCGCCTGCTCGCTCCAGCACGGCCAGAAGATCACGACCCAGCCCAAAGCCCTGCTGCAGGCGGCCGGCTTCACCGTCGTCACCCCAGCCAATGCTCACCTCTGCTGCGGCTCGGCCGGAACCTACAATATCCTGCAGCCCAAAATCGCCGACCAGCTTGGAGACCGCAAGACGGCCAGCCTCGAAGCCCTCAAGCCCGACATCATCGCCACGGGCAACATAGGTTGCGCCGTCCAGATCGCCGCGCGCACTGGAACGCCGGTCGTACATGTCGCAGAACTCTTGGATTGGGCCACCGGCGGGCCTAAACCGGCAGCCTTGAAGCAAATAAACTTTAAGACGGAGACCTGAATGGCGATCACACTGGCGCAGGCCAACACCATCATCGCCGCCGCTTTGAAAAAGGGCCATGAGCTGAAGCTCAAGCCGCTCAGCATCGCCGTCCTCGATCCCGGCGGGCATCTCGTGGCCTTCCAGCGCGAGGATGGCGCCTCCAACCTCCGCCCGCAGATCGCAGCAGGCAAAGCCTCCGGCGCGCTCGCGCTCGGCGTCTCCTCGCGCAAGATCGGCGAGATGGCGGCCGAGCGCCCCACCTTCATCGCCTCCGTCAGCCAGCTTGCCACCGGCGGCCTCATCCCCGCAGCCGGCGGCGTGCTGATCACCGACAAGGCCGGCGTCCTCATCGGCGCAGTCGGCGTCACCGGCGACACATCCGACAACGACGAAGCCTGCGCGCTCTCCGGCGTCGAGGCGGCAGGTCTTTCGGTCAAGGGCTAGCACATGGCAGAGTTCGCAACCCGCGCAGGCCTGCAAGTCGCCACTACACTGGCAGACTTCATCGAACGCGAAGCCCTCCCCGGCCTCGGCCTCTCCGCCGACGCCTTCTGGAAAGGCGCTGCCGACATCTTCACCCGCTTCACGCCCGAGAACCGCACGCTCCTCGCCAAGCGCGACGAACTACAGGCCGCCATCGACGCCTGGCACAAGACCCGCCGTGGCAAGGCGATCGACAACGCCGAATATCGCAGCTTCCTCCAGAGCATCGGCTATCTCGTCCCGGAACCTGCGCCCTTCAACGTCACCAGTGAAAACGTTGACGACGAAGTCGCCCGCCTCGCCGGCCCGCAACTCGTCGTGCCCATCCTCAACGCCCGCTTCCTGCTCAACGCCGTGAACGCCCGCTGGGGCAGCCTCTACGACGCGCTCTACGGAACCGACGTCCTCCCCGGGAAAGCCAAGCCCGGCGGCTACGACACAGACCGCGGCGCCCAGGTGATCAGTCGCGCCTATGACTTTCTCAACGACGTTCTGCAGCTGACGGACGGGGACGCTGGCGACACCTCCCATTGGTGCGCGAACCCGGACTGGGCGGCCTATATCGGAAGAAGCCTCAAAGACCCGTCGGCTTTAGTCGGCTATCGCGGCGACCCCAGCTATCCCTCGGGTCTGCTGTTCCGCCACAACGGACTTCACATCGAACTGGTGATCGACCGCAATCATCCGGTTGGAAAAACGTCACACTCCGGCCTGGCCGACGTCATCCTCGAATCCGCCCTTACCACCATCGTCGACCTCGAAGACTCAATCGCCGCGGTAGACGCCGCCGACAAGGTCGAAGCCTACCGCAACTGGCTCGGCGTCATGCGCGGAGACCTCACCGCAACCTTCGACAAGGGTGGCCGCCACCTCACCCGCACCCTCGAACCCGACCGCGACTGGCTCTCCCCTCAAGGCAAGCCCTTGACCCTCCCAGGCCGCGCCGTCCTCTTCATCCGCAATGTCGGTCACCTGATGACGAATCCCGCCGTCAAACTCGCCGACGGCTCCGAAGCCCCCGAGGGCATCCTCGACGCCATCGTCACCAGCCTTATCGGCCTGCACGACCTCAAAGGCCAAGGCCGGTATCGCAACAGCCGCACCGGCTCGATCTACATCGTGAAGCCCAAGATGCACGGGCCCGCCGAAGCCGCCTTCGCCAACCGCCTGTTCGATGCGGTCGAAGACCTGCTCGGCCTCTCCCGCCACACCATCAAGCTCGGCCTGATGGATGAAGAGCGCCGCACCTCCGCCAACCTTGCCGCCTGTATCGAGGCAATGAAGAACCGCATCGTCTTCATCAACACCGGCTTCCTGGACCGCACGGGCGATGAAATGCACACCTCGATGGAAGCCGGCGCCATGGTGCGCAAGGCCGAGATGCGTGCCTCGCAGTGGATCAAGGCCTACGAAGACCGCAATGTCCGCATCGGTCTCGCTTCAGGCCTCTCCGGCAAAGGCCAGATCGGCAAGGGCATGTGGGCGGCGCCAGACCGCATGGCCGACATGATGGAGCAGAAGATCGGCCACCCCCGCTCCGGCGCCTCGACCGCCTGGGTGCCCAGCCCCACCGCCGCCACGCTCCACGCCATGCACTACCACGCCGTCGACGTCTTCGCTCGCCAGCGCGAGATCGCTCACGAGAAACCGCCCGGCCTCGACCTCCTCCTCACCATCCCCCTCCACCACGGCGCCAACTGGTCGGAGCAGGACATCCGCGAGGAGCTCAAGAACAACGCGCAGGGCATCCTCGGCTACGTCGTCCGCTGGGTCGATCAGGGTGTAGGCTGCTCGAAAGTGCCCGACATCCACGATATCGGCCTGATGGAAGACCGCGCCACGTTGCGCATCTCCTCCCAGCACATCGCCAACTGGCTGCACCATGGCGTCTGCACCGAAGCCCAGGTCGATGACGCCCTGCTCGAGATGGCCGCCAAGGTCGACGCCCAGAACGCCGGCGACCCGCTCTATCGCCCCATGGCCCCGAATCCCTCCACCAGCCTCGCCTTCGCGGCGGCTCGCGCGCTGGTTTTCGAGGGCCGCGCCCAGCCCAACGGCTACACCGAGCCCCTGCTCCATCGTTTCCGGGCCGAACTCAAACGGCGGGACGCGGGATAGTCCCCCCTTTGTCACCGGATTCGTCGCCGGATTATCACGCAGATTTTGTTTTGGCCTCGTCGCTTGGCCTAAATCTCGACACGCCCTACCGTCCAACATACGGTTGTATGACGACTTGAGCGCCAAAAAGCCGGGGGAATACGAATGCTCGGAAACTACCTTGCCACTGCTCTGAGCAATCTTGCGCGTAACTGGCTCTATGCGGCGATCTCGATCTTCGGCCTCGCAGTATCCTTCGCCGGCGGCATTCTCGTCGCGCAGTTCGTGCGCAACGAATTCAGCTACGACAAATGGATCCCCGGCTACGAGGACGTCTACAAACTCACGACTGGTCTGCAGCAGCCCGGCCAGCCGCCGATCAAGGGCGACATCGTCTTCGCAGCCCTCAAGAAGGAGCTGAAGGACCAGTTTCCCGCCGCGATCGCAACCGCGCGCCTGATGCAGGCTTTCCCCACCCTCCTGCAGACGCCGGACTCAGGCGACGGTGGTACGGTCGACGAGACATTCGCCTGGGCCGATCCGGAATTCGTCCAGGTCTTTCCCTTGCCCACCGTTCAGGGCGACCTCAAGGGCGCGCTCGACCAGCCTGACACGGTTATTCTGACGCAGTCCGCGGCCCGCAAGTATTTCGGCCGCGAGGACGTGGTTGGCCAAACCCTCACCATCGTCCAGAACACTCCGGCTCAGGAGCACCGGCCTCTCAAGGTCACGGCGGTGCTGAAAGACTATCCCTCCAACACAACCCTCGTCGCCCAGATCATCGCCACGGGCGTCTCCTCCTATGCGCCTTTGAGGCAGATGGACTTCGGGCCGGACGGCAAGCCCCGGCCTCCCGTGCGCACCGGCATCAGCACGCAGACCTATGTGCGCCTCGCCCCGGGCACGACGGCCGAGCAGTTGCAGTCGGCTCTCGATGTCGCAGCCAAGCCCTACGTGGAAGCCTTCGCCGGTATCGGCGCCGGGATCAAGGCCTCACTGAGCCATTTGCCGCTCGCCGATAACCACCTCACCGATCCGGGCCTCACCAACACCGTGATCAAGCCGCCCGGCAGCCGCGCCACGGCCCTCGCGATCGCCGCCGTGGGCGCCCTGATCGTCATCGTCGCGGGCATCAACTTCGTCACGCTGATGACCGCGCGCGCCTCGCGCCGCGCCGTCGAGGTGGGCGTGCGCAAGGCTAACGGCGCCACCCGCGGGCATCTTGTTGTGCAATTTCTCGGTGAGGCGCTGATCTATGCCTTCCTCTCCATGCTGATCGCGGTTGGTCTCGCCAGCCTGCTGGCTCAGCCTTTCAGCGATTTCGTCCAGCGCGGACTGAAGTTCGATTTCGCAGGCGATCCGCTGCTCACCGGCGGCCTCGTTCTCGCCACGCTGGTGATCGGCGTGCTCGGCGGATTCTACCCGGCCCTCGTCCTGTCCAGCTTCAAGCCCGGCACGGTGCTGAAAGGCGGACAGGTGAAATCGGCCGCATCGCCGGTGACGCGCCAGGGCATGGTCGTCGTCCAGTTCGCCATCCTGATCGGCCTCATCATCTCGACCGTCACCATCTACCAGCAGACCCGTTTCGCATTGGGCCAAGGTCTCGGAAGCGACGCCGACCTGATCATGCAGGTGCGCACCAACTGCGCCAACGCCGCCTTCCTGTCCGAGGTGCGCAAACTGCCGGGCGTCGAGCGGGCGGCCTGCTCTTCGATGGGCGCGCTCAGCGTCAGCAGCGCCAAGCAGATCACCACTGTGACAACAACAGACGGGCGCCAGATCTCGTTCGATTTGGCGCCCGTCCACTTCGAATTCTTCGAGACCTACAACATCAAGCCGCTCGCCGGCCGGGTGTTCGAGCGCAATCGCGGCGTGGCCGATAACCCGTCGCAGCCGCCGTTCCAGCCGCTGCCCGCGCCCGGCCAGACCGCAGCGCCGCAACAGTTCCGCGCCGCCGCGCCCGTCATCCTTAACGAAACCGCGATAAAGGCGCTGGGCTTTACGTCCGCCAAGGAAGCAGCCGGCAAGCAGATGACATGGAACATGCCGGGCGGAGGCCCCCCCGCGCCGGTGTCTTCCACCATCATCGGGGTCATCCCGGACCTGCCCGTATCCGTCAGCACAACGGCCGCGCCTGCCATCTATTGGGTGGTGGACGGCGCCCTCCAGATGCTGTCGATCCGGGCCAAGGCCGACTACGACCTCGCCAGCACCGTCAGCGACGTCCAGCGGATCTGGAAGACCACCAACAATCCCCGCCCGATCCAGCTGACCTTCTATTCCGACTACCGCCGCATCCAGTATCTCGACATCATCATCCAGGGCACGCTCATCGGCATCTGCGCCGCCGCCGCCGTGGTGATTGCCTGCCTCGGCCTGTTCGCGCTTTCCGCCTTCGCGGCGGAGCGGCGCACCAAGGAGATCGGCATCAGGAAAGCACTTGGCGCCACCACGTCCAACGTGCTCGGCCTCCTGATGTGGCAGTTCACCATTCCGGTCCTGATCGCGATCGCGATTGCCCTGCCTGTCGGCTACTTCCTCATGACCAGGTGGCTGCAGGGGTACACCTACCACGTCGACATCTCGCCGCTGACGCTGGTGCTGGCGCCTCTCGCGGCGCTGGCAGTCGCATGGCTCACCATCTCGGTGCAGACTTACCTGGTCGCCCGCGCCAAGCCGGTCAAAGCCCTTCGTTACGAGTAGGTTTGGGCTACGAATAGCAGGCCCTGTAAAAACACGGGGCAATCCAGAGGCGTTCAGCCCACGTAACACTCCCGGTGGAACCCTCCGCCGCCGGGCGTAGCCGTGCTTTATTCGATTGCAGCGACAAGACCCCTCGGCCGGCCCGGACACGGCACGGCCGTCACGCGCCGCCTCGGCGCGCTCGCTCCCCTGAGCGCCGATGACTTTACACTGCTCGCAGCCCTCAAGGGCCACACCGTTCCCGCAGGAACTGTGCATACAGCAGACTCAGCCTGCCTCATCCTCTCCGGCTGGGCCGCGCGCGTCTCCGTTTGGCCTGCGGAACAGCCGCAGATCATGGCCCTGCTCCTCCCCGGCGACAGCTTCGGCCTCTGCGCCCCAGCCTGGGCCGGCGATGACCTGCCCGTCACCCTGCTCACCGACGCCGTCCTTCTCGACGCCACACCGGTCCGCAGCCTCGCAGACGCAGGTTCCATCCGCCACGCCGCCCTCATCGAAGCGACCGCCAAGGCCTCATGCCGCGAACAGCACCGCATCCTCGACAATCTCGTCCGCCTCGGCCGCTGCGGCGCCGATCAACGCGTGGCGCACCTTGCTCTCGAGCTATACAATCGTCTCGATGAAGTCGGCCTCGTCGACCGCATGCAATTCCAGCTGCCCCTGAGACAGCAGATCCTCGCCGAAGCCCTCGGCCTCAACGGCGTCCACTTCAACCGCATCACCCGCCGCCTGAAGCACGATGGCATCGCCGACTTCACCCGCGGCGCCGTCCGCATTCTCGATGCCGCAAAACTCGCGACACTCGCCGGCATCAAATGATCCCGCGTCTCGAAATAATTAACCGCGCCCAGCCCCATGATGATCCGGCCCCCGTTCGAGACACGTAGCCTCTGCCGGAAGTGACGCGCCTCAAGGCTCACTTCCGAAGGGCGCCTGTGTAAGCGCCGCACCAGGGAGCTTCGAACACGTCATGAGAACCAGAGCAAAATATGCCATCGCGGGCGCGCTCGCCGCGCTGCTTGCCCTTCCTCTCGCCCCCGCCTTCGCCTCCAGCCACCGCGAAGCCCCGGGCATCACCGAAACGCCGAAGATCGACGGCACCGACTTCTACATGTTCCGCAGCTACGAGACCGGCAAGGACGGCTTCGTCACCATCCTCGCCAACTACCAGCCGCTGCAGGCCCCCTATGGCGGCCCCAACTATTTCACCATGGATCCGGATGCGATCTACGAAATCCACATCGACAACAATGGCGATGCGAACGAAGACCTGACCTACCAGTTCAAGTTCACCAACACGCTCAGCCAGGCCGGCGCCGGCATCTCGCTCAACATCGGCGGCAAGATGGTGGCGATCCCCCTGCGCGCTGCCAACCAGGTCACAGCCCCCGGCGATGCCGATCTCAACGAAAGCGAAAGCTTCACCCTCACGCAGATCTCCGGCGACCGCCGCACCGGAACCCGCGCCGCCGTCACCAACGCAGCCGGCGGGGCGACATCCTTCGGCAAGCCGCTCGACAACGTAGGAAACAAGACCATCCCGAACTACGCCAACTACGCCGGCGCCTTCGTCCACGCCATCAACATCCCGGGCTGCGCAACGCCGGGCCGCGTCTTCGTCGGCCAGCGCGCCGAGGCCTTTGCCGTCAATCTCGGCGAGATCTTCGACCTCGTGAACATCGTGCCGGTCCAGCGCGGCTTCGGCGGCGGCTTTGCCGACGGCATCACGCAATCGCGCGCCAATGACGACGTGGTCGGCGAATCCAACGTCACCACCATCGCGCTCGAACTGCCGATCTCGTGCATAACCCGCGCGAACACGCCCATCATCGGCGGCTGGACCACGGCGAGCCTGCCCCAGGCCCAGATCAACGACCCGACGCCGACCTACGCCGCGAGCAGCCTGCACGGCGGCGCCTATGTGCAGAAATCCCGCCTGTCCAACCCACTGGTCAACGAGCTGGTGATCGGCATCAAGGACAAGGACCTGTTCAACGCCTCCGAGCCGGTCCAGGACCGCGCGCTGTTTGCGGACTACGTCACCAACCCTACGCTGCCCGCCCTGCTCAACGCCCTGTTCCTCGACGCCGTCAACGCGCGCCGCCCCGCCGGCTCCCCTGCCTTCACCAATCTCGCGCCGAACAACTTTCCCCGGCTCGACCTGCAGGCGGCCTTCCTCACCGGCTTCACCGGCATCAACCAGCCCACCGGCGTCGTTCCTGCCGAGATGATCCGTCTCAACACGTCCACCGCTCCCAAAGCAGCGGGCGCACAGAACACCCTCGGCGTCATCGGCGGCGACACGGCCGGCTTCCCGAACGGGCGCCGTCCGGGCGATGACGTTGTCGATATCGCGCTGGATGTCGTGATGGGCCGCCTCTGCCACGCAGGTCTCGGCCTGTGCGATCCTGCCAACGCTCCCACCGGCATGGTCCCCTTCACCGATGGCGCACCGATCAGCGCCAACGAACTGCAGAGCGCCTTCCCCTACCTCAACACCCCGATCCCCGGCTCGCCCAACGATCCGCCGGCGTAAGCCGAGCACGATCAGGAGAAGATGACATGACCAATAAACTCAAACTCGGCCTGTTGACCACCGTCGCAACCCTCGCCCTCACCGCATGCGGTGGGGGCGGCAACGGCTATGGCGGCGGGGGCTACACCCCGCCCGTCGTCGTGACGCTGGAAGACCAGGTCGGCGCCGGCTCCGGCTTCGGCGCCCTCTTCCGCGCCAACGCCAACACAGACCCGACAGAGCCAAACGCCAACTCGGTCCCGGCGCTAAGCCTGACAACAGATCCCGTGGCGGTTCCCTGACGAAACCGCCCTGGACAGACACGGCGGCCGGAGCAATCCGGCCGCCGTTTTGATTCAACCATCGCCGCGCGTTAAACCAGCCCCGT
>DASYKO010000498.1:0-14644 GCA_035995285.1 Hyphomonadaceae bacterium
GCGCCGTGGTAGAGGATCTTCCACGTCTTCGGCTCGATCACGAAGGTCTCCGCGGTGCGGATCACGCCCAGCGGCTCGGAGACCTTCTGGCCCTCGTCCTTCAGGATCGGCATCTTGATCTCGAAGCTGTCGGACTCCGCCTTGATCATCGGGATCGTGTCCTGGTTGTTGGCGTTCAACATCAGGAACTTCACGCCCTTGGCCTCATAGGCCTTCTGCACGTCCTTCAGGTCCGGCGTCATCTTCTGCACGATGGGGCAGCCCACGCCCTGCAGAGTGATCACGATCGCCTTGGCGTCGGTCATCTTGTAGAGTTCGTGCGGCGCGCCGTTCTGGTCCTTCAGGGTGAAGTTGGCGATGGTCGCCGGCGTTACCGGATCGCCCTTGGCGGCCTTGGCCGCGGGCGGAGCGGCAGCCGCCTCGCCGGTCTGGCCGGAACAGGCCGAAACACCCAGCACGGTCGCCAGCGCTGCTGCGGCTGCAGCGGCCTGGAAGCCGGTCGATTTGCTCATGAATGTGCGGAACATGGGGGGATGTCCTCATTGATCTTGTAACAGTGATTATCCCGGAAACGCCTGACAGCGTCAAACAGCCGGACCAGCGCCACACCGCTTCGTGTTCGCTGTTGAGGTAGGAATGACTGCGGCAAAAGAAAACAGGCGGCCCGAAAGCCGCCTGTTTCCCGTATTTGGTCGGCAATCAAGCCTAGAAGGACTTCTTGATGCCGAATTGGATGACGCGGCCCAGCGGATCGCCGAGAAGCGGATCGTAACCGAACTCTTCACGAGCCTCCGGCGGATCCTGGTCGAGGGCGTTTTGAACGCCCGCGGTCAAGGTCAGCTCGTTCGGCAGCTGGAGCTGGTAGACTAGGTCCAGCGTGATGAAGTCTTCGCCCGCCGTGCCGTAGCTGGTCGTGCCACCGGTCGCCAGCGCCTGGTTGCCGCGTTCGTCGGTCACGTGCGAGACGTAGTTGACCGTGGCGCGCAGGTTGTGGTCGCCCATGTTGATGTTGCCGAACACGTTGCCGCGCCAACGCGGAGCCGCGCCGGCAACGGTCGAGAAGTTCAGCTGGCCAAGGCGTTGGTCGCCAGAGTCGATCTTCACGCCGCCGAGGATCGTCGGAGTGAACTGGAAGATCTCGACGTTGGTGACCGTCGTGCCCAGCGTGACATCGGCCTCACCCACCGGGAATTCATAGTCCACGGCCAGGTCGAGACCGGCAGTGTGCTGGCCGGGGCCGTTGCCGAACTCCAGTTTCAGCACGTTGATGTCGCTGGCGCGGGTGACGCCGGTGATGCACGAGCCGTTGTTGTTGGTCGTCGCGCTGGCCTGCCACAGAACATAGTTCTGCGTGATCGGGTCGGCGCAGTTCAGAACGGTCGCAGTACCCGTGTTCCCGCTGCTCGCTCCGAAGATCCAGTTGGCAAGCTGGGTGGTCGTCGCCAGCTGACCGATCTGGTCCTCAGTCTTGATGTCGAAGTAGTCGAGGCTGACCGTCAACTTGCTGTCGGGCGTGAGCCCTTGCGAATTCCACAGCAGGCCGACGTTCGACACTTTCGCCGTTTCAGGAACCACATCGCCCCGTGTGATCGTCTGCGTGCCCAGCCAGGCCGAACCGGCCTTGGTGATGGACGCCACCCCGTTGGTCACGCGGCCCGGAACGAGGGTGATCGGCGGAGCGGCGTAGTTGGTGCCGTACGACGCACGAAGCGAAAGCGGACCGCCAAAGACGTCCCACTTGCCGGACACCTTGTAGACGGTCGCGCCCAGACCGCCCGAGAAGTCCTCACGCCGCACAGCAGCCTGAATATTCAGGTCGCTGGTGATCGGGATGCTGGATTCCAGGAAGAACGATGTCGACTGACGGTCGGCATAGTTCGGCGTGGTTGGCGAGAAGAAGATGTACGGGCCGGGACCGTCGGGGGTGCAGCCGTTGAACTGCGGCGACGTCGGAACGCGCGGAACCTGACCGTATTCGATCGGCCATTCGCACGGCGTAGCGCCGTTGTTCAGCGAGTTCGGAACGGTCTGACGCGTTTCGACCTGGCGCCACTGACCGCCGAAGGCGATCCCGACATTGCCGCCGGGAAGAGCCAGAGGCGTCTCGGTGTTGAACACCATGTCGATCGTCAGATCGTTGTTCATCGTCTCGACGTAGCGCGAGGGCCCGAAGATCCAGCGGACCAGATCCTGCGAGTTTTCCCAGCTCGAGACGCCGGCCGGCAGAGCGAGGCCGCGGTTCGTGCCGGAGCGCGAGTTCTGCTTGTGCAGTTCAGGCTGGGCGGTGAACGATGACGAGAAGGGGTTGAACCACAGACAGCCGTTCGTGCCGGCCGCGCCGGGGTTCTGGGTTCCGAGACGGACGGGGTCCAGGTCGGCTGCGTTGCAGTTCGGGCCGCCGAAGCCGGCCAGGGCCTGCTGCAGACGGTAGCCGAGGACGTCCGGCGTGTCGTTGTACAGGGTCGACTGGTTGTAGGTGGCCGCGAAGTCGTAGCCGATGTCCGAGAACGCTCCGGCCCAGTCGCCAAGGTTGCCCTTGAGGCCGGTCGAGATGCGCCAGATCTGGTTGTCGATCTTCGAGGGCGTGCCGAAGCCTTCGCCTTCCCCAAGCACCGGGTTGCCCTGGTGCGCGAAGGGGCGGAACGACGTCATCGTGAAGCCCTGCGTGCCGGCCGGAAGGACGTAGCCGGCGTCGGCGAGAGCCTGGGCCACGTAGGGGTTGGCCGCATACGAGGCGTTGGTGGCGGCAGGGACATAGTACTGGCTGGTGCCGCCCTGCGCGAGGCCGGGACCGCGCACGTTGCCCGGCTGCGAGGGCGAGCCGAACACGGCCGGCGCTTGGACTTCGCCGAACGCCATGTCCGCGTGGAAGTCCATGTTGTCGTTGATGCGCGAATTGATCTGGGCGAAGAGCCGGTAGATGTCCTGCTGTTCAACCAGGTTGTAGTACGACAGGTAGCCGTACATGCAGCTGGTCGCCGTGAAGACGCCGCCGACGCTTTCGCACGAGGTCTGGTTGAAGTCGTTGAAGCTGGTGCCCGCGGGTCCGAATTCGCCGTTGACGGTTGCGCTCGGGTTGTTGGGCGAGGGCACAGCCGGCAGGGCCGTGCGCGAAACGTAGTTGGCAAGGTTGGTCGTTGCCGACCACGGCGCAGGGTTCGTGGCGTAGGGCAGGTTGGAGAAGTCGCGCTTCTGCGGGTCGAGGCGGGAGCGGTGTTCCCATTCTGCGGCGACGATGAGGTTCATGTCGTCCGCGCCGAGGCCGGCCATGGCGTGGAGGTCGTAGTCGCCGTTGGAGCCGTCGATGGCTTTGTACTGGGCGCGCGTCTCGAAGCCCACGAAGTCATCGCGCGTGATGTAGTTGACGACGCCGCCCGTGGCGTCCGCGCCGTAGATGACTGCCGCGCCGTCTTTCAGGATCTCGGTGCGGGCAATCGCGATCGCCGGCATGTTGGCGATGTTCTGGCTCATCCTGCGGCCGTTCAGCAGGGTCAGCGTGCGGTCGGAGCCGATGCCGCGGAGGTTGATGCGGGGCGAGCCGGTGTTGCCCGCGCCGCCGAAGTAGTACGCCTCGCCGGTGGTCGGACCGGAGAGGGAGAGGGATTTCACGAATTCCAGGCCGGTGGGCGAGCCTTGCTTCTCGAGGTCTTCCGCATTGAAGACTTCGACCGGAAGGGCCGCGTCTTCAGGCGTGCCGGCAATGAAGGAGCCGGTGACGACCACGCGGTCGGCCTGCTGTTCTTCAGCTGCTTGAGGTGCTGCCGGGATTGTCTGCGGTGCTGGAGCTGGAGCCTGTTGTGCAACGGCCTGAGCCGAGCCAGCCAAGCCAACGAGAATCGCAGCGCTGGACGCGCTGCGGAGCGTGAACTTCATAATGTAACCTCCCCATAGTGAGAGCTTGTTTTCTGCTCTCTTTGTGTTGCTCACTTTTGATTGATTGCGCCGCTAGGTCAACGATCAGCGAGCGGTCCGCGCCGAAATATCTCACGCTGCAACGCGGAAATCCGCAAATCTGCAGACCGAGAAGACGGCAAATTATCCGTGCCGCGTGCGCCGTAGCCGAAGAAATCGCGTATCCGTCAACGCCGCAGAGGCGAAACCTGCCTCGCTCCGATCAGGCAGTGGCTGGAATGCCTCAGCGTGTGACGAATCTGCGATGGTCCCACCCTCGAGATGTTTTGACGCCGTAAAGCAAGACGGAAGGCCAAAGAGGCGGCCCGCAAGGCAGAATCGTTTCGCCCGCCTGAAACCGTTTCACGTCTGCAAGGCCAATGAATGCGCATGGCGACGCGAACACGACCTGAAAGCCAGGCCATCCAGTTCCGGAAAAATCGCCCGGGAAACTCCCGGCCGGAAAACCCGCATCGGGAAATCGAGGACGGCCCGGAGGCCGCCCTCGAATGTCTGTTTCAGTCCCGACTAGTAGCGCTTGGTGATCTGCAGCTGAAGGATCCGGCCGCGAGGGTTGCCGCCGACATAGCCGCGGTTGCTCACCTGGCTGCCGTACGGATCTTCGTCGAAGAGGTTTTCGACCGTCGCTCCGAACTCGAAGCCTTCCAGCCATTTGGGCGTGTAGATGTAGTTGAGGTCGACCGTGATCCGCTCTTCAGGACGCACGCCGTAGTCACTGAACTGCACCGCGCCATTCGTGGGATCATCGAGCGAGGTGCCGGTGGCGGTGTTGAGGCGAACCGCCGTCAGGCCGGTGCCGCAGCTTGAGGTGCCGCCAACGGTGGAGAGCTGGGCGTTGGTGGCCGGATTGAAGTTCGGCGGCAGGCAGGCGAGGTAACCCCGCAGCCATGAGCCGGACTCGTAGACGGTGCGCACCGTGAAGGTGTGCTCCGTGTTCGAATACCGGAGCGTGGCCGTCCCACGCCAATCCGCGCTGCGGTTGGCGCCGTTGCCGCCCGTGAGGCCGATCTGCGAGGCAGGCGTTTCCAGCTCGACGCCGGCGACCCGTGTGCCCTTGTCCTTGTAGACTAGGGTTTGCGTGGCGCGCAGGTCGGCGCTGAAGCGGCCGTCGAAGAGAGGCATCGTGTAGTTGACGGCGTAGTCGATGCCGTTGGTGATGAAGCCGCCGCCATTCGACGTGTAGGCGAAGAACTGCCTCATGTCGGCGCCCGTCACGCCGGCCTGGCATGTCCCGTCCGGAGTATTGAAGCCAAAGAACTTCGCGGCCGGCGCGCTGCAGTTCGCAACCGCCGCCTCGAACGCCGCGGTGCCCACCGTGACCGAGCCGTCTGTGTTGCGGAAGACCTGATCGAGAGACGGTGTCAGGAGTGTAGCTGCGCTGCCGCCGACGACCTGATTGTAGAGGCCGATCTCGAAGAAATCCACGGTGGCGCGGAAACGCCCGCCAAGGAGATCGTCGTTGGTATAGCCGATACCAAGGTTCAGGTTGCGGTCGTCTTCCGGGTTCAGAGCTTCATCGACGATGTTGAACGACTGAGGAGCGACGTTGCCGACCCTTCCCCACGTTGTGCCCGACAACGTTCCGCCGAACTCGATTGAGCCTGGACGCAGATTGAGTTCGGTGACGGCGCGGAAGTTGGTGCCGTACGATGCCCGGACGTAGAGGTTGTCCAGGATGTCGTACTTGCCCGCGACGTTCCAGATGTCGCCGGAGATCTTGTCGCCGTTCAGCGACGTGTGCCGCCACGACGCCTGGAAGTTGAGGGTGTCGAGGACCGGCAGGTCCAGCTGTCCGTAGACGTCGAAGGTCTGCTCGTCCGAAGTGCGCGACAGGTACCGGCTGGTGGTGGTGAATGGCCCGGTGGCTGTGGCGCATCCGGCTGCGCCGACATACTGCAGCGGCTCCCCGGTCGCTCTGCGGACAGAACCCGCCGCGACGTCCGGGAAGAGGCAGGGTTGCTGCGCCAATGCGGTCTGCGTCGTGTCTCCAGATGGCAACTGGCGGTATTCCGTCTGGCGCCAGTTGAGGCCGCCGGCCCAGGCGATCGGCCCGCCCGGCAGTTCATAGAACGGGACCTCGCCGCTCCAGGTCGTATCGAAGATCAGCGCTTCGCGGATCGTCTCGACGGTGCGCTCTTCGAACAGCCACCTCACCAGCTCGGGTGAGTTTTCATATGCGGCGCCGCCATAGATGCCGCCATGGGCGACGGAGTTGTCCGCGCCGTTTATCAGGCTGGTCTGCCATGAGCTGTTGAACGGGTTGAAGAAGAAGCAGCCGTCCGTGCCAGGCGCCGTATTGCTCTGGGTGCCGATCGTGGAGTTGAACCTGGCCCGATCGGAGTTTGCCGCTTGACTGTTCGTCGTCGTCAGAGCCGCCGGCACTGCGCCGTAGTTCGTGGCAACCCGGTCGACGGCGCCGCAGCTCGGCCCGCCATAGCCCATGAGGGCGTTCTGCAGGCGTGAGCCCAGCAGGTAGTTTTCCTTGGTTGTGGTCTGCTGTTTGTTGAATTGCGCCGAGTAGTTGTAGTTGATGCCGTTCAGGAAGCCGAGCAGGCCACCCTCGGTGAACTGGCCCTTGGCTTCGGTGGCGAGCGCGAGGCGTTCGCGCTGCACATGTCCCTTGTTGCGGCCATCATCGGACATCGAGTTGCCGCCCCACAGGATCGGACGCCAGCCCGGACCCACATAGAGACCGTCGCCCAGACCATAGCTGGCCGGGTTGAGCCCCGACCGGGTCAGGAAGTCGTTGACATAGGGGTTGCGGACCGACCCGGTGATCGCCGTTCCGGTCGCGTTATAGACCGGCGTGTTGATCGGGATCATGTAGCCGCAGCCGGTCGAACACGTTGTCGAGTTTTGCTGAGGGGCGAGCGGCGAGACACCGAACGGAATCGTCGCGCCATTGCTGACCTGTTCCGAAGGCGCGTCGGCGCCGACGGAGCTCAACGAGCTGTAGAGGATGTTGGCGCTGACCTCCATGTGGTCGTTCACATCGAGGTTGATCTCGGCGAACGCCCTGTGTGACTCATCCTCGTTGACGAGGCTGTAGATGTTCGCAAGCGGAAGCGCGCAGCCATTGTTGAGGCGGGCAACGGGGCCAGCAGTCGTAGAAAAGCGCGCGCCCGGCAGAATGTCCTGGATCGGATCGCCGCCGGCGTTGAGGCATTGCGATGGAGTGAAATCCATGATGCGCCGGCGCGGATCGGTGTACGCCGTGGCCCCGCCGGGCAGCCAGAAGTTGGCGGCGTTGGTCGTTTGAGGCGCGCCTGCAACGACGGGAAGAGCGCCTGCAACGCCGGTGTTTGGCTGGCAACCTGCGCTTACGGGGCCGGTGATGAGCGATACGCAAGCCGGAGTACCAACCGTTATGAACGGTGTGCCACTCGTATACAGGTGGTCCTCGATCAGCGAGTAGCTGCCGTTGTCGAGCGTGTAGCCCGTCGGGTTCACTGAGAAGGGAAGCGAGGAGAAGTCCCGCTCATTGTAGCGGAGCTCCGCCGACTTGTCGTACGTGTAGGTGACCAGCACGTTGCCCGCATCGCCTACCCAGCCGGTGGCGGCTTCCAGCGACCAGTCGCCGGCAGACTTGTCATACATCTCGTGGCGCACGGTAACGGTCGGCCCTTCCACGTCGCGGCAGGTCCTGAGGTTGATCACGCCGCCCACGGCGCCAGCGCCGTAAGTGGTTGATGCGCCGTCGCGAAGGACTTCCACGCCGCAAAGCGCGTTCGTCGGGATGGTGTTGAGGTCCGCGCCCGTGCCGTTGTCGGTCGACAGGCGGCGGCCGTTGAGCAGCGTCAGCGTGCCAGTGTCGCCCAGGCCGCGAAGGTTGGCAGGCGCATAGCCCGTTGTCTCGCCAACGCCGTCGCCGGACGATTCAAGGCCGCCGATGTCGGAGTCGAAGGAGATCGAAAGGTCCCGGATGAACTCGGCGACCGAGGGGGATCCGATGTCCTGAAGGTCTTGCTTGGTGAAGACTTCAACCGGCTTGGGCGCGTCTTCAGCCGCCGTTGCGATCAGCGAGCCGGTGATGGTGACCTTTTCACCTGCCTGCGCCGCTGCGGCCCCTTCTGTCTGCGCCGGAGGCGCGGTCTGCGGGCCTGAAGGCTGACCGGCCTGCTGAGTGGTCGTAACCGTCTGATTTGGATTGGTCGGCGTCTGTTGAGCTGCAGCCGTCTGAAAGCCCGATAGGCCGACGAGCAGCGCGACGCCAGAGGCGCCGCGAAGTGCGAGTTTCATTGATTAACTCCCCGAGCGAGCCCCGCTTAACGCAGGGCTTCTGGGAACAATCGTGATGAAATTGTTGCAAACGGTCAACGTTGACGGTGATAGGGGGAATTCGTGCTCTAACCCCCATGGACGCGACGTAATAACGCAGCGGAATCTATCACTTAGAGGGATGTGTAAACAGCATTACGCCAAAATTGTGTCTAAATCCCCACAAGACTACATAATACCTTGTTTTATAATTTCTAAATTGCGTGCCTGTAGTCGCTTTCTGTGCTCACAATTGAGTGATCCAGACTAAGCCGAGAGCCTTGACGCTTGGATCGACCTGCCTGCCGTGAGGGTAGAATCTTCCCTGGAATGCGAATACGCGTTCATGATTTCCCCAAGGTCAATAGCCCGAAAACCGCCCACCTGGCCACCTTTCAGTCCGGACTCGAAACGAGTTTCAGGATGTTCCGATCGCCCTTCAAGCGAACTTCCCCGGGAGGCGCGACCTCTGGCCCGGAATGATCGCGCCCTGCGGTCATTGGTTTGACGCAGGATGGGTTCGCAGCCTAACTCCCACCCGGGCGAATAAGGGCAAGTTGGACCGCAGCGAATGCTGGAGTTGAGGGATGTCTCCCGTCGCGTCAGCGGGCTTGCGCACGTGTCAGCCGTTTCGCTGAAGCTCGAGCGCGGCAGCTTCAACGTCCTTTTGGGCCCAACGCTCTCGGGCAAGACCAGCCTCCTGCGCATCATGGCCGGCCTCGACAAGCCAACCACGGGCTCTGTCTTCTTCGACGGCAAGGACATGACGGGCGTTCCCGTCGCCAAACGCAATGTCGGGATGGTCTACCAGCAGTTCGTCAATTACCCGGGCTGGACCGTTCGCCAGAACATCGCCTCGCCACTCCGGGTAAAGCGCGTCCCGAAAGCGCAGATCAACATCGAGGTCGACCGCGTCGCCGAACTCCTGCGCCTCAAGCCCTATCTCGACCGCAAGCCCCTCGAACTCTCCGGCGGCCAGCAGCAGCGCGTGGCGCTCGCCCGCGCCATCGCCAAGAAGGCCGATCTCGTCCTGCTGGACGAGCCGCTCGCCAACCTCGATTACAAGCTGCGCGAGGAACTGCGCACCGAACTTCCCGCGCTGTTCGCCGGCACGAATTCGCTGGTCGTCTACGCCACCACCGAACCAGCCGAAGCGCTTCTTCTCGGCGGCGCCACCGCAACACTGTCCCAGGGCCGCATCACGCAGGTCGGCCCCACGCTCGACGTCTACCGCAAGCCGCAGGATCTCATCACCGCGAAGACCTTCTCGGATCCGCCGCTCAACACGATCCGCGCGTCTGCCGTTCCTGCCGCGATGAAGCCCGCCGGCGCCGAAACACTCGCCTTCCGCCCGCACCACCTCGAGCCCGGCGCCGGCCAGGACGGCGTCTTGTCATTCCGCCTGAGCGTGATTTCCACCGAAGTCACGGGCTCGGAAAGCTTTGTTCATGTGAAGCATGAGGATGATCGCTGGGTGATGCTCACCCACGGCGTGAACATCCATCCGCCGGGAACCGAACTCTTCGCCCACGTCGCGCCGCAGAACGTTCTGGCTTTCGACGCATCCGGCCGCGCTATCGCCATTGGCCTCAAGCAGGCGGCCTGACCCATGGCGCGGATCGACCTTGCCAATGTGCGCCACGCCTACGGGCCCGATCCGCAATCGGACGCCGATTTCGCGCTGCGCCATGTCAACCAGGCCTTCGACAATGGCGGCGCCTATGCGCTGCTGGGCCCATCCGGTTGCGGCAAGACCTCGCTGCTCAACATCATCTCAGGCCTCGTTGCGCCCACCGAAGGCCGCGTGCGCTTCGACGGCGTCGATGTCACCGACCTTCCCACGGCCCGCCGCAACATCAGCCAGGTCTTCCAGTTCCCCGTCGTCTACGACTCGATGAGCGTGCGCGATAATCTCGCTTTCCCGCTCCGCAACCGCGGCATGAAGGCCTTGGAGGCAAAGAAGCGCGCCGACGAAGTGCTCGACATGATCGGCCTCAAACGCCAGGGCAGCCGCCGCGCCCGCGGCCTCACGGCGGATGAAAAGCAGAAGATCTCCCTCGGCCGCGGCCTCGTTCGCTCCGACGTCAACGCGATCCTGTTCGATGAGCCGCTGACCGTCATCGACCCCGAGATGAAATGGCGCCTGCGCGCCCAGCTGAAGGAGCTGCACAAGCGCTTCGGCTACACCATGATCTACGTGACGCACGACCAGACCGAGGCACTGACCTTCGCCGACAAGGTCGTCGTGATGTACGAGGGCCAGATCGTGCAGGTCGGCTCGCCCGAAGACCTGTTCGAGCGCCCGCGCCACACCTTCGTCGGCTACTTCATCGGCTCGCCCGGCATGAACGTCATCCCGACGCAGCTTGAGGGCGCAGCGGTCCGCGTCGGGGAATATGTGGCGCCGCTTCCCATAAGACCGATCATCCGGGGCGAGCCGAAGCTCGAGATCGGCGTGCGCCCCGAATACGTCCGCGTGAGCAACGAGGGCATCCCGATGCAGATCAAGCGCGTCGAGGATGTCGGCCGGCTCAAGATCGTCCACGCCATCGCGGAGGGCCATCCGATCAAGGCGATCGTGCGCGAAGGCGCATCCATCCCGGCCGATCCGCACTTCACCATCGATACCGGCAAGCTGCTTCTCTACGCCGACTCGTGGCGCGTCGATCTCGGAGACGGCGTGCAATGAAGCCGGTCAATCACAAGGCGCTGTTCCTCGTCATTCCCGTGCTCGTGCTGGTCGCGATCTCGGCGGTGATTCCGCTGATGACGGTCGTCAACTATTCGGTGCAGGACACCTTCGGGAACAACGTCTTCACCTGGGCCGGCACGTCCTGGTACGAAAAAGTGCTGCACTCGGAGCGGTTCTGGAACGCGCTCGTCCGCAACCTGATCTTCTCCGGCATCATCCTCGCCATCGAGATTCCGCTCGGCATTCTTGTGGCCCTTCACATGCCGCGCAGGGGCTTTGGCGTCGCCGTCTGCCTCGTGCTGATGGCCCTGCCGCTGCTGATCCCGTGGAACGTCGTCGGCACGATCTGGCAGGTCTTCGGCCGCGTCGACATCGGGCTGCTTGGGGCCACGCTCAAAGGGATCGGCGTCGACTATAATTATGTGCAGGATCCCATCGACGCCTGGGCGACGCTCATCGCCATGGATGTCTGGCACTGGACCAGTCTCGTCACGCTGCTGGCCTATGCCGGCCTCGTCTCGATCCCGGACGCCTACTACCAGGCCGCGCGCATCGATGGCGCATCCGGCTGGCAGGTCTTCCGCCATATCCAGCTGCCCAAGATGGCCCATGTCCTCACCATCGCTGTCCTGCTGCGCTTCATGGACAGCTTCACGATCTATACCGAGCCCTTCGTCGTCACCGGAGGGGGCCCGGGCAACTCCACCACGTTTGTCTCGATCGACCTCGTGCAGATGGCCGTCGGCCAGTTCGACCTCGGCCCCGCCGCCGCCATGTCGATCATCTACTTTCTCATAATCCTGACGTTCAGCTGGGTGTTCTACACCGTGATGACGCGCGAGGATTCCAAGCCGGCCGCCGATGAAAAGGAGAGCGCATCATGAGGCGCCTCTCCTGGCTCGTCCCCACGCTCTACATCGTGTTCCTGCTGCTGCCGATCTACTGGCTCGTCAACATGAGCTTCAAGACCAACACCGAGATCACCTCCGGCTTCTCCCTCTGGCCGCAGAACCCCACGCTGCGCAACTACACCGTGATCTTCACCGACCCGAGCTGGTATTCCGGCTACATCAACTCGATCACCTATGTCGGCCTCAACACGCTGATCTCGGTGGGCGCAGCGCTCCCGGCCGCCTACGCCTTCTCGCGCTACCGCTTCTTCGGCGACAAGCACCTGTTCTTCTGGCTGCTGACCAACCGCATGGCCCCCGCCGCGGTCTTCGCGCTGCCATTCTTCCAGCTCTATTCGGCCTTCGGCCTGATCGACACCCACATCGCCGTCGCCCTCGCACACTGCCTCTTCAACGTGCCGCTGGCCGTGTGGATTCTCGAAGGCTTTATGTCCGGCGTGCCACGCGAGATCGACGAGACCGCTTATGTCGACGGCCACAGCTTCCCCAGTTTCTTCGTCAAGATCTTCATCCCGCTGATCGCGAGCGGGATCGGCGTCGCCGCCTTCTTCTGCTTCATGTTCTCCTGGGTCGAACTCCTCATCGCCCGCACGCTGACGACAACCGCCGCCAAGCCCATCGCCGCCATCATGACCCGCACCGTCTCCGCCTCCGGCATGGACTGGGGCGTGCTCGCGGCCGCAGGCGTGCTCACCCTGATCCCAGGCGCCATCGTCATCTGGTTCGTCCGCAACTACATCGCCAAGGGCTTCGCGCTCGGGCGGGTGTGAGGACTCGGGTTTAGCCACGCCCGATCCGTGCTATAAGTGATTTGCGCCGGACAAGGCGGCGCGACCGGAAAAGCCGCTATGGCCGACACCAGCGTCAACAACACGACAGTTGAGGTGGGGGACCTCTTCCTGATGGCGAACGTGCATCCGCGGCGCAGTGGGCTGCCGTTTGTCGTCTACATTTCGGAGAAGCAGGGCCAGCACGACGTCCGCGTGAAGGTCGCCGAAGGACCCAGGGCGCCACCCTTCGTGGCGTCTGTCTCGGTGCGTCCGGAGATCGAGGTTGTCGCCGGCGAGCTTTCCGCCGGTGATCTCGCCCTTGTCCGCCGCTGGATCGAACTCAACCGCGATGTGATCATCGGCTACTGGGACCGCACGATCGAAGACACCGCCGACGCCCTCAACGCGCTCCAGCCGCTTCCGCCGGAATAGGCGCGACAGCCCCCTCCCTGAAGGTTCATGGGGCTGCTTTCCCATAAATCCGTGCTATGGTGCCTGCGGCCACCGCGTCGCCTAAGGGCAAAGCCCAAGGACAGGTTCGGGGCCTCGATACGAGACGAAACGCAAAAATCAGAGCCAGGAGAACAACATGGCCAACGCTTACACCCCCCCCGAAGGAATCGTCGCCCAGAAGCGGGCGGACGGAAAGAAATTCACGACATTCGGCGCTATCACGGCCGGCCTCGGCGTGCTCGGCATCGTCCTCGGCGCCGTGCTGCAGGTGGTCTTCCTCGGCATCATCGGCGGCCCGCTCGCCAGCCTCGGCTGGCTTGCCGTGGTCGTGGTCGTCGGCGGCGGCCTCTTCGCTTACGGCTACATCCAGATCAAATCGGCGCACGAGACCCGCACCTAGTGACGACGCCGCCAAAGCCAGGCGAGCAAGGGCCCGCCGCGCAGAAAAGCGCACGCTCCCAGATGATCATGGGCGCCATGCTCGTCATGGGCGCGTGCGTGTTCGGCGGGCTCACGGCAGTTGTCCTGACTGCCATCGGCCAGAAGACGGGGGCGGGCATCATCGCCATCCTCTCCGGCCTCATCGTGCTCGTGGGCATCGTGATTCAGGTCATTGCGATGCGAAAGCTGAAGGCGGCCCTGCAGGACCAGCCGAAATGAGCGCAGAAAACTCCCTCCTGCCGGTTGTGCTCCCTGCCGACGCAGGCGCCGCCCGGCCATTCCGGCGCGCCGCTGGCTTCTTCCTCGTCGCGATCGGCCTGCCGCTGATCGCCTATGTGCTCTCCGCGATTGGCGACGGGGGGATGCCCGGGTATGCCGCGGCCTTCGCCGGTATTCCTGCTATTGCGATTGCCATCATCGCGGGCTTTCATGTGCTGGCTGGCCTCATGATCTGGCTGGGCACGCCCCATCGCCGCGAGACAAGAGCCGCGCAATGAACCTCTCCTGGATGGCCTGGACGCTGCCGACCACGCTGTTCTTCGTCGGAATAGCCCTCGCGCTCACCACCATGGGCGTCCTCGCCCGCGTCTTCCCGCTCAACGAGGCCCGCGTCGGCGTCCTCGGCATCGCCACCCAGCGGGGCGACCGGCTGTTCCTCACCCTCCTGGGCTCTGCCTTTATCCACCTCGCCTGGATCGGCCTGGCCCCTGACGCTGCGCCTTTATGGATCGCCTCCCTTGCATCGCTAGTTTACGCGGCGCTCGTTTTCCGGTTTGTTTGAGCCACAGATTCCGGCGGCCAAAGAGAGCTACCGGCAGGGAGGACGTCCATGGTCACCGCAAAGCGCTCACGCGCGCTCATGCTGGCTTTTGTCTCGGCTCTGGCCCTCGGCGCCGCCGCCTGCCAGCCGCAGCAGCAACAGGCCGGAACCTCACAGGTCGATCCCAACAAGCCGGTAAACCCGAATGCCGGCAAGGAAATCGACGCCTTCCTCTCCAACACCGTCAAAGGCCAGTCCGTCCTCACGCCCGAGCAGCAAAAGGCCGAACTCGAATGGTTCGCCAAGGCGGCCGCGCCGTATCAGGGCATGGAGATCAAGGTCGTCTCCGAAACCATCGCCACCCACGAGTTTGAATCGAAGGTCCTGGCCCCCGCCTTCACCGCCATCACCGGCATCAAGATCACCCACGACCTGATTGGCGAGGCCG
>DASYKO010000499.1:0-1849 GCA_035995285.1 Hyphomonadaceae bacterium
GGACGAAATGGCCGGCGAAGCCCTCCCCTGTCGTCCCCGCGAAAGCGGGGACCCAAAACCACCGACGCTCCGGCCGCTCACAGATCATGCCCATCGCACGGATACGGCGTATGGGTCCCCGCTTTCGCGCTAGCATATCTACACATTTGCGCAGATGTAACCTGCGGCGAAGATTTGGAATCTTGCCAAGCCATTGTGGAAGGTAATTGGTCCTGGCGGTCTGTGGGAGGCATAACCGGTCCATCCGCCGAGCCTGGCGATGATCCACGCTGCCCAGGCGAGAGTACGTTGGCGGTGGGGGTTGTTCTGGAGCTTGGTTTTGCCCTGCAGGCTCATGTTGATGGCATCGAGCACCTCGATTTCATCGGCCGAGAAGCCCACGCCTGCGGCGAGTTCGGCGCTGTCGTTGCGGGCCTGAACGAGTTGGATGACGATGGCTGCGGCCTTGGCGGCGATGGCGACCAGCTTCATGAGCCCGGCGGCGGTTTCGATCTGACTGTCCTCGATGCGCAGGCCCTGGGTCTTCATCGAACGGAAGAATTGCTCGATGATCCAGCGCTGCTTGTACCAGGCGACGACCTGCCAGGCATCGGCGGCGCTGCCGAGCGGGTGCGTGGTCAACAACAGCCAATGCACGCCGGCGGCTCCTTTGGGGGGATGCCGCTCGATCACTTCGACGAAGCTTAAGCGCACGCTGTCCGGCAAATCGCGCGCGCCGGTCTTCGCCGGCTGCTTGAGAAGCACGCTTCCAAAGCGCAGGCGAAGATGCGCCTGGCGCGCCGGACGGTCGATGCGCTGGGGCAGTTCGAGCACGGCCTTGGCGGCGTCAGGGGTGCGCTCGGCCGCCTGGCGCAGCGTTCCCCCGCTCACCAGCGCATGGTCGTGCATGACGCGGGACAGCAGGTGAACATTGTCCTGCGGGGTGCGCGCCCAATGGGCGTAGAGGTCGCCCTCGCGGTCGTTGATGACGGTGATCATGCGGGCCGCCGCCAGGACCTCCTTGGCCTGCGCCGCCGTGGTCAGCCAGCGCGCCGATTCCCGGTCGGCAAGGGCGCGCTCGCCATGCGGGATCTTGACGTCGCCCGTCCGTGTCCACAGCTTGCCGCCGACCAGCCCGAGACAGCGTCCGGTGTCCGCGTCAACCGCCATCATGGCGTGCAAGAGCACGCCGAACACATTGCCTTTGCCGACCTTGCCCAGGCCGCGCCGATCCTGCGGTGTGGTGGCGAACTTGATGTCGCTGGTATCCTGGATCGCCAGCACGTGACGATCGCGGCCGGCAATCCGCGTCTGGGCGCTCCAGCCCGCAATCAGTTGCTCGACGCTGATGCGTTCATTGTTCACAAAGCGCCAAAAGCGCATCTGCGCAGACCACACCCCTTGCGCCATCCGGCGCAAGCACACACTGCGCGTGCAAAGCATGCCACGCAACAGTTCCGCCCCCTTTATCGAGGCGAACGTCGCCAAACTTGCCGAGTGACACGTCCTGTTCAAACTGCATGGCCAGCGCTCCTTCGAATCGGCGCCAACCAGAGAATCAGTTCGTTTCTCGTAACGGAATCCGAATGACCCGCATGAGTCAATCGGCCGCGGCAATGATGTGTAGACACCCTAGAGCAGAGCGAGGGGTAATGATTGCATTGATTTCAATGCAATCATTCGTTATGATGATAAGGAAGAACAAGGGCTCGGAGTTCATGGCCAGCCTCACCATCCGCCGGCTCGACGATGACCTCAAGCAGCGCCTTCGCTTGCGGGCGGCCGTCAACGGCCGCTCGATGGAGGATGAGGCGCGCATCATTTTGGGGCAGGCGACGCTTGCCGCGGATGACGAACGAGCGGAGTCGCG
>DASYKO010000500.1:0-5641 GCA_035995285.1 Hyphomonadaceae bacterium
ATCATGTAGCTTTCTCTCACTGCTTCGTTCGCGCGGGCGTCTTTGCGATCAGGTCCGACCCTAGACCCGGGAAGGGTCCCTGCAACTGCAAAGACCTTCTTCCCATGCATTTGACCGCCGGAGGCGCAAGGCGCGTTTGCCGGGCGCCCATCGATGGTCCGTATGTTGTTACTTTAAGGCAATCATGCGGCGGCGCCAGAGCCCTCGCATGGGGAATTCTACTGGTTTCCAGCGGTAAACTATGTCCGGCGCGGGGAAAGTCAGCCCGGGAGGCGATCTCCGGCTATTCGGAGGCCCGACCATCATCCGGAATCGGCGCCAGGTCGCGCTTGCGATGGGTGAAGGCGCGATAGCCCAGGAAGCCGCCCACCCCGGCCAGCAACAGGAAGGGGAAGGCCCAGAGCAGGATGCCCAACCCCTCGGTCGGCGGCCGGAAGCTGACAAAGGCGCCGTACTTGTCGACGAAGAAATGGCGGACCTGGTCGTCCGATTGCCCGTCCTCGATCATCCGGCGGATGGCGCGGCGCATGTCGATGGCGATGTCGGCGGTTGATTGCGAAACCGGCTCGTTCTCACAGACGACGCAGCGGATTTCGCGCATCATCGTCTGGGCGCGCTCCTCCAGCCTCGGATTGGAGAGCTGGGCCTCGCCCGGAATGGCGGCCGGTTCGGCGACCTGGATCAGGAAGGCGAGCAGGATCGCCGCGATCATGCCGGCGCTCCGGCGGGAGCAGCGGCCGGTTCGGGGGCCGTCGCCGGGGGCGTTTCGGTCTCGGTGACCTGGACCTTGCGGCGGATGCGCCCGGCAAGCGCGAAGAAACCACCGACCGCGATCAGCCCCGCCCCGCCGAACACGAAGTCTATCAGCGGATGGTGGGTGATCTGGATACGCCAGACGCCTGGCTGTTCGCGAATCGTGTCGCCGAGGTTCACATACATGTCCCCGCCCATCGTCTTGCGGATGGCGACCTCGGTCGTCGCAGTTTCGGCGACCTGATAAAAGCGCTTTTCAGGATGGATGGTCTCGGTCGAGCCATCCGCATGGGTGACGAAGATGTCGCCGCGGGTGGCCTCGTAGTTCGGGCCCTCGGCCTGGTGCGTGCCGTCGAAGCGGAATGTCCAGCCTTCGAATTGGGCGCTCTGTCCGGCGGCCAGCGGGAAGGTCCGCGTTTCGCGGGCGGCAGCCTCGGTCACGGCGCCGATCGCAAAGAGGCCGATGCCAATGTGGGCAATCGCCATGCCCCAGACGTTGAGCGGCAGACGGAAGATTCGTCCAATGCCCCCTGCTCCTGCGCGCCGCGCAAGGTCCTGCAGCGTGCCGAGGACAACCCAAGAGCCGACCATCACGCCGACGGCCTGCCAGAAATTGCCGCGCCATACGAGGATTGCGAGGAAGGCCGCAGCGCTGATGGCGCCGGCGAGCCAGAACTGTTTCAGAAGGGGGGAAAGCTCCGTGCGCTGCCAGGTCGAGGCGGGGGCAAGCGGCATGAAGAGCAGGAGGATCGCCATCATCGGCGCAAAGGTCAGCAGGAAGTAGGGCTCGCCGATCGACAGGGAAACGTTGAGCGCCTGCGCGAACATCGGCGTCACAGTGCCGACCAGGACCAGCGCCGCGCCGACCGACAGGAAGAGATTGTTGAGGACGAGCGCGCCTTCGCGGCTCACGGGATCGTACTCCGGCCCGGCCTTCAGCTTGGGCGCGCGCCATGCGTAGAGCGCGATCGCCGCAATCCCCGTCAGGGCGAGGCCGGCGAGCAGGACAAGGCCGCGCTTGGGATCGACCGCAAAGGCGTGCACGGACGTTGTCGCGCCGGAGCGCACAAGGAAGGTGCCAAGCAGCGACAGGCAGAAGGCCAGCACGGATAGGAACACGGTCCACGCCGCCATGCCGCCGCGCTTTTCGGTGACGATCAGCGAGTGGACCAGGGCTGCTCCCACCAGCCAGGGCATGAAGGAGGCGTTCTCGACCGGATCCCAGAACCACCAGCCGCCCCAGCCGAGCTCATAGTAGGCCCAGATGGCGCCGAGCGTGATGCCGATGGTGAGGGCACTCCACGCCGTCAGCGCCCAGGGCCGCACGCGGGCGGCCCATTCACGGTCGATCTTTCCGTTGATCAGGCCGGCAGCCGCCAGCGAGAACACGAACGACATGCCGACATAGCCGAGATAGAGAGCCGGCGGGTGAAAAGCGACCGCCGGATCCTGCAGCAGCGGGTTCATCCCGCGGCCGTCGAACGGCGGCTCGGCGAGCCTGAGGAACGGGCTCGAGACAAACAGCAGGTAGAGCAGCGAGGCTGTCGTCAGCAGACCCTGCACGCCCAGCGCCTTGTCGCGCAGCGGCCCGCCACGCATGAACAGCGCGGCCACCGCGCCATAGCCCGACATGATCAGGCACCAGAGCAGCATCGAGCCTTCATGGTTCCCCCACGCGGCGGCGATACGGTAGATGATGGGTTTGAGAGAGTGGGAATTGTTGGCGACCAGTGCGACGGAGAAATCCAGCCGCACGAAGCTGATGATCAGCGTCAGCATCGACAGAGCCGTGAACATGCCGGTCGCAACGGCAAGACGGCGCGCGGGCTCTCCGCCCGTGGTCAGCCCGAATATGCTCTGGCTCGCCGCTGCCGCGAGAGCGAGGAAGGCGAGCAGGTGGCCGAGTTCGGCGATCAACCGGCGGCTCCCGGCTTGGTCTGGCTAGCTTCGGTCTGGCACTTCATCATGCCGCCATCACCGGCCGCAGCCTTCATCTTCTCGTACAGTTCGGGCGGCATGTAGTTCTCGTCGTGCTTGGCGAGTACGCGCTTGGCGACAAGGCGGCCTTGAGCGTCGAACTTGCCCTCGGCGATCACGCCCTGGCATTCGCGGAACAGGTCCGGCGGGATCTGGTCGAAGACCACAGGGATGGAGTTCTTGGTGTCGGTGATGCTGAAATGCAGGACGCCGTTCGCATCGTGTGTGACCGTGTTGTGCTCGACGAGGCCGCCGATCCGGGCGTTCTTGCCGTCCACTGCCGCATTCTGCTCAACGACGTCGGACGGCGAGTAGAAGAAGTTGGCTGCGCCCTTCAAGCCGATCGCCGCCAACGGCACGGCGACGATCAACAGCGCGGCGGCGGCGCCGATCACCCAGAGTCTCTGAGAGCGTTTCCGCATGCCGTTGGTCTTTCAATAGGCCGTCTGAGAGGCCGGGACAGCTCGAACGCCACTATATAAGGAGGACCCCGGGGCGCCAGCGACACAATGGCGCGAGCAGGACTTTTATCGGGTGAACGCTGCGTTTGGGCCTATTTCGGTTGGAGGGCAGGTTCGGGATCCACCCCGAACATCTGCTTGAGGGCTGCAAACATCTGCGGATAGGGCCCGTCCTCGGGCGTCTTGGCGTCGATTTCGGCGAATTGCTTCCTGGCCTCGACCTGCTTTCCCGCCACCCAGTCACCTATTCCGGCCATGTATCCGACCCGGAGATTGTTACGGTCCAGCTTGTAGGCGCGGTGATAGAGGTCTGACGTTTCCGCATCGACCTTGCCCCCGCTCTTGAACCTCATGTCGGCGAGCGCCGCCATCGCTTCGGCATTCTTGTTGTCCAGCTTGATTGATTCCTTGTAGGCGGCCTCCGCCTTTTCCATCTGACCCACGCTGGCCAGCAGCCTTCCCATCATCTGGTGGGCCATGGAATCATCCGGAGCCTGGCTGACCCGCTCTTCCAGCAGCGCCATGAACTGCACCGCCGTGAGGGATTCCGGGTTGGTCTGAGCAAGCTTCCTGATCTCCGGCAGCCGATCGCGCGTCGCCTGATCGACGTCGCCGTTCACCTGGAACTCGAGCGAAGAGATCGCATCCAGGGCAGGCCTGTAGTTGGGATCACGCGTCAGCGCAGCGGAGTAGGACTGCATCGCATCCTGCGGTCTTCCAGCGGCCGCATAGAGATCGCCGATCTTCTTGTGAGGTTCAGGGTCTTTGGGAGAGTTCTTGAGCCGCTGTTCCTGGATGGCGAGGTATTCAACTCCGCTGAGGTCGGCCTCCGGCTTTTTCGCCAGCTGTTCCAGCCTGGCTTGCAGCGGATCGTCCGGCATGTCGGGCTTGCCGAGCATGATGTAGGAAAGCGCAGCCACGACCCCCGCGAAGAAGACGATGCCGCGCGTCGTCCAGGTCTTGGCGACGAGATATGATCCGCCGCCGACAAACACGAGCGCTACGAGAATGAGCCAGATCAAAGCGGCGCCGCCGGAAGCTCGAGCCGCGCGCGCAATCCGCCGAGCGGGCTGTCCTCAAGATGCAGCCGTCCGCCGTAGATGTCCGCAAGCTCCGTCACGATCGACAATCCCAGACCTGTTCCCGGCTCGGACTCATCCAGCCTCTTGCCGCGCTCCAGCGCCTTGGCGCGATGTTCAACGGCAAGACCCGGACCGTCATCGTCGACGATCACCGTGACCCCGTCATCGCTCCGCGTCACCTTCACTTCGACCCGCGATTTGCACCATTTCGCGGCGTTGTCCATGAGGTTCCCGACAAGTTCATCGAAGTCGCCCCTCTCCCCGCGGAAGACGGCCTTGGGGTCTGCGTCGACCTCGACGGATATGTTCTTGTCACGGTGCAGCCGCTCCAGCATGCGGCCAATGCCTTCCAGAGGCTCCTTGATCTCGGTGCGGGCGCCCAGCACTTCGGCCTGCGCCGCGGCCTGGGCGCGCTTGAGATAGTGCTGCACGTTCTGCGTCATCGCGTCAGTTTGCCGCCGCACGATTTCCGAAACGCGATCATCGCCTCGCGATTCATTGCGCAGCACCGCCAGCGGCGTCTTGAGCGCATGAGCAAGATTGCCGACATGCGTGCGCGCACGATCGACGACCTTCCTGTTGTGATTGATGAGGGTGTTGATTTCCCTGACGAGGGGCGACAGCTCCCCGGGATATTCCCCGTCCAGCCTGTCGCGGCGTCCTGCGCGCACATCGTGCAGCTTGTCCTCGATCTCGTGGAGAGGACGCAGGCCATAGCGGATCACCACGAAGATGCCCGCCATGATGCCGAGCGCAAGAACGCCCAGCGCAATGCCTAGAGTGATGGTGAAGCGACTGACCGCCTCATCGTACATGGTGCGGTCGATGCCGACGAAGAGCAGGATCGGGAGAACACGGTCCGGCAGCTTCACTGCCTGCATGCCGACGCGGATCTGGCGCTCGGCCGGCCCGATACCCGGTTCGTCCTCGAAAACCGTCTGGCCTGGCGAAGCAAGCGCCTGCCGGATCAGCTGGGGCGAAGGTTCCGGCCGCACATTGGCGAAGCTGCGTGACGCCCGGCCACCGACGACCGCGTTCTGTCCGTCGATGTAGAGGTAAGCCCAATACCGGCCCTTCAGGGTCATCTCGAACTGCTCGGCGCGCGGAAGTTTCCCGTCGTCAAACTTCGGCTCGCCGGACGAATAGGAGTCCACGGCATTGGCGAGCGTGTCGATCGTTACCGTGATGTCGTTATTGAGCTGGCGATCCGTCTCCGACCGGTAGAGCGCCTGCAGCGACCAACCGGCGAGGATCAGCACGATGACGCTAAGGATCGCCGCCGTCAGCAGCATGCGCCGGGCGATGGAGCCGCGGGTTCGCGTCCCTTCGGTCTCCCCCGGCGTTTCGGTCATGCTATTCCGTGATCTT
>DASYKO010000501.1:0-5442 GCA_035995285.1 Hyphomonadaceae bacterium
CGGGCGACCAGTTTGCCAAAGGCTTCCCGGTCGCCCGCCATCGCGGCGCGTGTCAGTTCGGCATCGGCAGGGTCAGAGCTGCCAGACACGCTCAGCGACGCTTCGACTCGTTGGCGAAGAAGTGCAGGCCGAGGAAGGCCAGCCCGATGAAGGCCGGGAAGCTGGCGATGCCGTAGAGCGCGCGCCTGATGTCTTCCCCTTCGCTGTCATGGCCGAACGTGACGATGGTGGCGAAGGACGCGAAACCGGCGGCGACGGCCATGAAGATGATGCCCCAGCGCAGGTCTGCAATCGGGCTGCGCAGGCGGGCCATCGATTCCATGGTTTCCGGTGTAACCGGCTGGCCCTTTTCGATGGCGACCTGGATGGTCTTGTAGGCCTCGAGCCGCTTCTTGGCGGCGAAGTGCTGGAACACCCAGACGATCAGCACAGGCGTAATAAAGACAACCGGGATAATGAAAACGGCTTCGTCCATAACTCGTATCTCCAGTTCGTATCTCGGACCGGTCTCACGCCGGCGATCTGGAGCTTAGAGTACGGAGACCCCCGAAATGGATGCGGCCCCCGGAAGATTTTTCCGGAGGCCGCTGAAATCCGTTGGAAACGTTGCGTTAGGCCTAGGCGCGCTTGCGTTCGCGGCCGCGTTCGAGGCTGGCGATGTAGCGGCGGTGTTCCTCGTAGGGGTCCACAACGCGCTCTTCGCGAGGGCCGGACGGCTTGGTGACCGAGCGGACCTCTTTCTTGGCCTTGGCGGCTTCCTTGACTTCTTTCTTGCGAGCTTTCCGTTCGGCGCGCTTCTGAGCGTCCGACTGGTGCTCGGCTTCGAGCTTGGCGCGCTCGGCGGCGGCAAGGGCTTCGAGGCGGGCGGCTTCGGCGGCGGCTGCCGCTTCTTCGCGGGCGCGCTGCTTGGCCTCTTTCTCTTCCTGGCGCTGGGCCCTGACGGCCTCAAGACGCGCAAGGCGTTCAGCCTCATGGTCGATCAGGACTTCCGCCTGGACCGTGGGCTTGGGTTTGAATTTTTCAAGGAGGGCTTTTTTCGCGGCGAGCGAGGCTGCTTGCCGGTCATTGAATGTCGAGTTCTTGGGTTGCATCAGGCCTTCAGATGTCGAGCTGAATCACTGCGGGGGAGAATGGATGGCGGACACATATGTTCCGCCGCTCGTTTAGTCCATACCCTGCGGCATTACGGCAGGTTTAACCGGCCATAGCGATTTCGGCGCCACGTCACGGATCGGACATGTGACAGATAGGCAGGGCGCTTGCTGGCGGCAAGGTTCACCATGAGTCAGATGGCGTGCGAGTCAGCGGACCAACCAGTCTGCCGATCAGGCAGCGAGCCGGCGGATGCGTTTCAGGTCCGCGACGAACGCCTCATACTCCTTCTCCCTCGCCTCATCCGGCACACGCAGCAGGAAGGAGGGGTGGACGGTGATGTAGGCTTTACGCCCATCCAGCTCAGCCGGGCCGCGGTTCTTGCCTATAGGCATCTGGTGGCCGGCCAGGGCATGGACGGCCGTTGCGCCCAGGCCGACGACGAGGTCTGGCTTCACGAAATCCAGCTCCTTCTGGAGCCACCAGCGATAGCGCTTTACCTCGGCTGCCGTGGGGGTCTGGTGCAGGCGGTGCTTGCCGCGCTGGATGTATTTGAAATGCTTAACGGCGTTGGTGATGTAGGCCTTGGACCGGTCTATCCCCGCCTCCTCCAACGCCTTGTCCAGCAGCTTGCCGGCCGGGCCGACGAAGGGGCGGCCCTGCAGGTCTTCCTGGTCGCCGGGCTGTTCTCCGACGAAGGCGATCTTGGGATGCATGGGGCCTTCACCCAGGACAGCCTTGTCTGAGCCTTCGATGAAGGGATCCGATCTTTTGATAATCTTGTTTAGCTCTTCGAGGGATTTGGGCGCCTGATCTTCCATCAGGGCGACGGCCTTGTCCGGGTTGCGCCGGGTCGGCATGGCGGCCTCCTTCTCGATCATCTCCTCAACGCGCGAAGCGGCGGTTGCGACCAATCCCGGGATGGCTCGGGTCTCGGACATGTTCTTCCAGTACTTCCGCGGCATGTGCTGTTTCATGACGGTGAGGTTGGTGCGCACGGGGTTGAAGGTGCTTTCGTAATAGGTGCGCCAGTGGACCTCGAAAGCGTCTTCCTCCGGCGCATCCGACCGGCTGGCGGGCGGGCCGATGCAGAGCTCTTTTTTATCCCACCAGAGCGAGCCCTTGGGTGTGAGGATCGTCCAGTCCATCGAGGTGAAGCGGTCGACGAAGAACTTGGCGGTTGCTTCGACAATGAAGTGGTCGGGCTCGAACCAGGCGATGAAGCGTTCGGCCCCGGTCTGGTCTCCCCCTTCGCGGAAGCGGAGGAAGGCGTGCATCTTGTGAATGTCGCGCGCCACGCTCTTGGCCATGAGGTTGAGCCGGGCGACCAGCGGGTCGGTGGCGACTTCCATCAGGCGCGGCTCGGGGTTCACCGGCTTCTTCATGCGCCAGACGAGATCGTAGAGCAGCGGGTATTTCTCCGGCTCGCTGTGGCAGACGACGGTCTCGATCAGCTTGCCTACGGCGCGGGGCAGGATGATGGGCTTGCTGGCCTCGCCGAAATTCGGGGGCATGCGGTTTCCGAACAGCTCCGGCTCGGAATGGGGACGCCAGGTGATGAGCTCAGGGCGCGTGTCGCAGAAAATGAGCGAGCGCAGCGCCTGCCGGAAGCCGGTCAGGTCCGCGCCGCGGTTCATGTAGAAGGTGACCGGATCCTGTCCGTTCATAGCTCCCTGCCTTTCATAATAGGCTCATCTGTCGAGGCTGGGGCGTAAGGCGTTCGCGCAGGTGGGCGCTGTCGGTGGATGCGCCCGGCGTCCAGTCGGCGGCGATCAGGAAGGGGCGCACGCGCTTGAGGCCGGCGCAGACGCGCGCGACATCCTCGAGGCGCAGCGTAGTGTGGCGGCGGGCGGAGATGATGCGGTCGACGGCCTTCACGCCAAGGCCCGGCACGCGCAGCAGCATTTCGCGGGCGGCCATATTCACATCGACCGGGAATTTATCGCGGTTCTTGAGGGCCCAGGCGAGCTTGGGATCGAGGGAGAGATCGAGCATGCCGCCCTCCCCGCCCGAGGCGATCTCGTCCACGCCGAAGCCGTAATAGCGATAGAGCCAGTCGGCCTGATACAGCCGGTTCTCGCGTTGCAGCGGTGGGGCCGAAACGGGGAGCTTGCTGCTCGCGTCAGGGATCGGGCTGAAGGCAGAGTAGTAGACGCGGGACATGCCGTAGCTGGTGTAGAGCTGCGCGCTGGACGAGAGAACATCCGCGTCCGTCGTCTCATCGGCGCCGACGATGACCTGCGTGCTTTGCCCGGCGGGAGCGAAGGCCTTCGCGTGACGGGAGGTTTCCTCGCGGGCTTCCGAGATGCGTGTCCCCATGTGCGCCATCGCGCCGGCGATGGAGGCGCCACTCTTTTCCGGGGCGAGCCTTGCGAGGCTCTCCTGCGCCGAGAGTTCGAGGTTGATGGAGAGGCGGTCGGCCCACAGGCCCGCCTCCTCGATCAACCAGGGGCTCGCCTCCGGGATGGTCTTGAGGTGGATATAGCCGGCGAAGCCCTCGTCCTTGCGCAGCTTCTTCGCCACGAGGATCAGCTGTTCCATCGTGTAGTCCGGCGTGCGGATGATGCCGGAGGAGAGGAAGAGGCCTTCGATATAGTTGCGCTTGTAGAATTCGATGGTGAGGCGGACGACCTCGTCCACGCCAAAGCGCGCCCGCTCCACATTCGAGGAGCGGCGGTTGATGCAGTAGGCGCAATCGTAGAGGCAGTAATTGGTGAGCAGGATCTTGAGCAGCGACACGCACCGCCCGTCCGGTGTGTAGGCATGGCAGATGCCGTGTTCATCGGTAGAACCCAACCCCTTCGCCCCGCCCTTCCTTTTCGGCGCGCCAGCAGACGCGCACGAGGCATCATACTTCGCGGCATCCGCGAGCACTTTCAGCTTTCTGTTCAGAGCCTCATCCACGCGGTTTTCCTTTGTGTTTGTTCACTATATGTTCTAACGCATGGAAAGGCAATTCCGCCTGCTCTTTTGATAGTGTCTCTAACTTCGAGGGAGACCTCATGCTCACCAAGGCAGATCGCTTGGCTAAGCGAGATTTACTGAATCGCTGTGCTGAGGATGGTGTTGTTCGGACGCAAGAGTTGATCCGCAGAGCCGTCTATTTCGACTCATATGCCCGCTGGCAGAGGAATGGATTGCCCGTCGACAGAGACCTTGGGGCGGCTACGTCCTGAACATCTTATGTACTGTGGGCGGAGCCGTGCTCGGCTGGCTATTGGCGCGCGGGATATAATGGAGATTGAAGCGGTGCTCACAGGAAGCTGTCTGTGTGGAGTGGTGGCTTATGAGGTCGATGCCGAGCCGGGGCCGATCGTTCATTGCCACTGTGAGACATGCCGGAAAGCGCACGGGTCTGCGTTCTCGAGCGTGAGCAGCGTGCCGCGTTCGGCGTTTCGCTGGGTGCGGGGCGAGGATGTGCTGGGCGGGTTTGACTCCTCACCGGGCAAGACACGGCGTTTCTGCACGCGCTGCGGATCGCAGATCATCGCGGAGCGGGCTGGCCAGCCGAATGTGCTGCTGCGCCTCGGCTGTCTCGACACGCCGGTGAGCGATGCTCCGAAGATGCATATCTGGAGGTCGGATGGCGCGAGCTGGTATGATCCCAAGCTGCAGCTGCCGGAACTGCCGGAGGGCGCGCCGAAGCGGTAGCTTTGCCGTGAGCGCGGGAAGCGGTATGATCGACGCATGACCTTTCCCGAGCGCGAGATACGCGCCGTTTTTTCTCCCGCTACAATCCGGGTCTATCAGGCCTACTCGCACGAGATCGCCGACAGTGCGCTGGCGGCGCAGACGTTTGTGTCGCCGCCGTTCAGCATGAGCCGGTTCACGTGGATCAAACCGTCCTTCCTATGGATGATATATCGTGCGGGATGGGGCCGGAAGGATGAGGGGCAGGCGCGCATTCTTGCGATCGACATTTCGCATGAGGGCTTTGCGTGGGCGATTGCGAACAGCTGCCCCAGCCATCCCGAGCCGGGCATGAGTGCAGCGGACTATGCTGCGTTGAAGGAGCGGTGTCCGGTGCGCGTGCAGTGGGATCCCGAGCGGGACCTGCATCACAATCCCCTGCCCCATCGCGCGATCCAGATCGGGCTCACCGGAGATGCGGTGCAGCGCTATGTGCGGACATGGATCAAGGCGATCGAGGATGTGACCCCGCTGGCGCACGCCATTCATGCGCGTGTCGTCGAGGGCGATCTCGATGGCGCGAAGGCGATGTTGCCGGCGGAGCGGGCTTATCAGCCGCCTGCGGGCGGGACCTGAACGGGAAGGTTCGGCGTTGCCGGCGGGGTTGTTGGAGTCGCCGTCTGCGTGGTTGCCGGTGTGGCCGGCGCGGTGGCGACCGGC
>DASYKO010000502.1:0-3438 GCA_035995285.1 Hyphomonadaceae bacterium
GCATCCCAAGCTCACGCGCTATTACGAGAAGATCAAGCACTACACCGATCTGCCCGACATCGTGGTCGAGCGCATCGTGCACTTCTTCGAGCACTACAAGGATCTCGAGCCCGGCAAGTGGGTGAAGATCGAGGGCCTGCATGGGCCGGAGCGGGCGCGCGAACTGATCGTCGAGTCGATCGCACGGGCGCGCGAGAGCGCGATGGCGAAGTAGGGTTTTCCTTTTCGGGCATGACGGTGCGGTCTCTGCGGCGTGAGCCGAGAGGTGCGGAAGCGTAGGGTGCATGCAGGCCGAAGGCCGGCAGGCGCCATGCAGCGAGCACCGGCGCACGAGGCATGGTGCATTGCGCTGCGCTTCATGCACCCTACAGGCGGCGCGCGTGCGCCGAGAATTCCCGTGGGGCTGCCCCCTCCGTCTTGGCGCTGCGCGCCAATCCACCTCCCCCAGTCGCTGCGCGACAGGGGGAGGCAATTCCCGCGATCGATGGAGTTGAAATTGCTGCGCAGATCGCAGAGCGGATCGTTGGACCTGCGCTCGGTCTCGCGCTTCCAGCGCCAGACCATGCGGATGGCGAGGCGGCGGGCGTGGTGCAGCTTGTAGCCGCAGTTGAGGTAGAGCCAGCGGATGTGGCGGGCGCTCTTCAGCTTCGGCGGTAGAAATTCTCGATGGGACACGGGATGCGCGGCAGGCCTGCCAGCCTGCGGGCGGTCTTGTAGATCGCACGGGTGATGTGCGCGTCGGCTTGGAAGAGGTCGCGCTCGACGGCGTCGACATCGTCCTTGGTCTGCAGACGCTTTGGATCGAGAGCTGGCAGGGCGACGAGAAGCAGGAAGAAGCGCGCCCACAGCTCCGCCACTCGCTCGAGAATGGCGAGGATGCGGTCTTTGAAGCTGTGATGGCGTGCGCGCATCGGGGTCCTTTCGCGGCCAGTATCTCACGGGTTTGGTGACACACAGTTTGAGGACGCTGATGTGATGTCGATTGTGGAATTTGCTGAGGAAACGGTGGGAGCGGACTCGCCATAACGGTGGTGAGTTTTCGGAAAGTCACCACCAGTATGGGCCTCAACCGATGTCATTCCGGAAGCTGCGCAGCAGCTATCCGGAACCCAGGAGCGGCGTTCGCGGGTGCTGCGACGAGTGCTGTCGAGGCGGGCGTGATCGTGGCCCCTGGGTTCCGGGTCTGCGCTTCGCTTCGCCCGGAATGACATGGATAGGTCGGCGCCGGATGACTTTGCTCGTCTCCGCCGCTACATCCCGCCCTCATGGAAGTCGGGGTCTGGTTTTCTTTCTTCGTGTTGTTCCTGGCCGGCGGGCTTACGCCGGGGCCGGCGGTGATGCTCGTGACGACGGCGTCGATCCGCTACGGGTTCTGGGCGGCGATGATCCCGTCGGTGGGCGTGTGTGCGGCGAACCTGGTGTGGATCGCGCTGGCCGTTTCGGGCGCGACGGCGCTGGCGCATGCGTTTCCGTTCGGGTTCGTGGCGCTGAAGATTATCGGCATCGGCTTCATCCTGTTTCTGGCTTGGCGCACGGCGTTCGGGGCGCCGGTTGACCTGACGAAGCGCGAGCCGCCGCCCAAGGCGCGGCTGTTTGCGACGGGGCTGGGGCTGCAGCTGCTCAATCCCAACGCGCTGGTCTATTTCGTGCTGGCGATGCCGGGCTTCATCGATGCGAGCCGCGATCTCTTCACTCAGGCCATCGTGCTGATGGTGACGGTGACTGTGTGCGAGATGTTCGGGCTGGCGGTCTATGCGGCGGGCGCCGAGGCGCTGGCGAAGCGGTTCCAGAGCGCGGTGTTCGCGCGATGGTTCTTCCGTATCGCCGCGGCTGTGATGGCGGCGTCAGCGCTGTTTGCGATCTGGGCGACGTGGGCGCCTTTGAAGTGAGTAGCGAGTAGCGAGTAGAGGGGCCGTGGCGCGCTATTCCTTATTTTCCGCTCGCTTTGCCTTCGGCTCCCGCTTCATCGCGATGCGGCGGGCGGCTTCGAGCGCAGCCCTGGCCCACACGACAAGTTCGTCAGGTTCGTCGAACAGGCGCTCGGGAACGCGCCAGAAGGCAAGATCGATCGTCTCGCCCTTCTTGGTGTAGTTGAGAGGCGCGGAGTCCGCTGCTTCGCTGAAGACATCGCGGTTCTTGTCGTCGACCCGGACATAGAGCGTATCGTCCGCCACCATGGCGAACATCAGGCCATGACAGAAGACGCCGGTCTTGCCGAACATGCGCCGGAGGGAGAGCGGGCCGATGGGGGCGAGCTGCTCTTTCAGCAGCTCGGCAAAGCTGGCGCTGGCGACCATAGGCGCAGGGTATATCTGGACGCAGGGAGCGGGGAATAGGGAGTGCGTCCCGGCCTCGGTTCAATCGCTCGGCTGGCCGCTGCGTATGGGCAGGTCCTGCGGGCGGACGTCGGGGACGGTGCCGCCGCGGGTGGCGGGCGGCAGGTGACAGCGGTCACGCTCGACCGGATCGTTCTGGTTGTGGAACTCGCAGGCCTGCTCCTGGGAGAGTTCCGCCGAGGACGAGGCGCAGGCGGAAAGCGAGAGGGCGGAGACGGCGCATCCGAGTGCAAGAATCAAACGCATGGGCATCTCCACATCCTGCTAGGCTCACGAAACCTGACTTTCGCAACCACTGGCAAGCTCAGTCAGGAATCTAGGGCGAAAATGGGGTGGCTCAATCAGGCGTGGGCGGGCTTTTGAGGGTTCGCGAGCGGCTAGGGCTTTCGTGCAACAAACAAAAGCGTGCGATTGCAGAGGCCGGGGCGGGGTGTTGATGTGGACCCGCAACGGAGGCGCGTTTGGGGGAGACCCACGACACATCCCGCGATACTGGGCGGATCGAGCAGGCGGGCTGGCGCCTGCTGCACGCCGGCAATCCGCGCGGGGCGATGCGCGAGTTCAAGTCAGCGCTCGAGTTGAATGCGCAAGCGCCGGATGCGCTGACGGGGCTGGCGCAATGCCAGCTCGATCTTGGCGAGCTCATGCCGGCGCGCGAGACGGCGCGGGAGCTGCTGCGCGTGGCGCCGGAGCGGGCTGTGGGCCACCGGCTGATGGCGGAGAGCTACCGCCGGAAGGGCGAGAAGCGGACGGCGCTCCAGCATGCGGAGGAGGCGCTGAGGCTCGATCCCGGCAATGCGGTGAACCATCATATTCTCGCGCTGGTGATGTTCGACATGCGCGACATGCGCGACATGCGACGGGCGCTGGAGGTGGTGAGGCAGGGGAGGAGGCTGGCGCCGGACTATCATGTTCTCGCGGCGCAGGAGGCGTTGATCCTGCTCGAGCTCAAAGGTGGGAAGGCGGCGGAGCCTGTGGCGCTGGAGGCGATGCGGCTGGCGCCGGATGATGAGTACGTGCTCGATGTCGCGGCGCGGGTGAAGCTGGCGCGGGGCGATCTCGACGAGGCGCGGGCGCTGACCACGCGTATCCTGCAGCGCAA
>DASYKO010000503.1:0-2132 GCA_035995285.1 Hyphomonadaceae bacterium
GTCTGCGCCCAGCTGCTGTTCCTTGAGTCGGAGAACCCGAAGAAGGAAATCGCGCTCTACATCAACTCGCCGGGCGGGGTCGTGACCTCCGGCCTCGCGATGTACGACACGATGCAGTACATCCGGCCGGAAATCTCCACGGTCTGCGTCGGCTTGGCCGCCTCGGCCGGTTCGCTGCTGCTGACCGCCGGACGGAAAGGCAAGCGCTACAGCCTGCCGAACTCCAACATCATGATTCACCAGCCCTCCGGCGGATTTTCGGGCCAGGCGGCGGACATCGAGATCCACGCCCGGGAAATCCTGAAGACCCGAGATCGGCTGAACAAGATCTACCAGAAGCACACCGGACAGGAGCTGGCGAAGATCGAGACCGCCATGGACCGCGACCGCTTCATGACGCCGGAAGAGGCCAAGGAGTTCGGGCTGATCGACGAGGTCGTGTTCGAGCGCCCGCGTCCGGCGGATGACGACACGCGTTCCTGAGGCGTTTCACTGGAGAATTTGGGCGTGCTGAACAGGGCCGGAACCAGCCGGCGGAACCCAGCCGCCCTTAAGCTTTTCTCAGGAATATCGGGCTAGGCTATGGTTGCGGCGGAAGGAGCGTTGCACTCATGCCGCAGCACGCAACCCGGTGTGTGTAAGGGCCAGAAACTCGTTGTGTGACCGGGAATTAGCGGTTTAACATGATTGTCGCGCAGCGAATCCCAGGCGCGACGCAGATAGGTCGGCGATGAACAAGTCCACCAACGGCGACTCCAAAAATACCCTCTATTGTTCCTTTTGCGGCAAAAGCCAGCATGAGGTCCGCAAGCTCATCGCCGGACCAACGGTTTTCATCTGCGACGAGTGCGTCGAGCTCTGCATGGACATCATCCGTGAAGAGCACAAGACGACGCTGGTCAAATCGCGCGACGGCGTGCCCAGCCCGCGGGACATCTGCAAGGTGCTGGACGACTACGTGATCGGCCAGGACCATGCGAAGAAGGTCCTCTCCGTCGCGGTGCACAATCACTACAAGCGCCTCAGCCACGCCGGGAAGCAGAACGACGTCGAGCTCTCGAAGTCGAACATCCTGCTGGTCGGCCCGACCGGCTGCGGCAAGACGCTGCTGGCCCAGACGCTGGCCCGCATCATCGACGTGCCGTTCACCATGGCCGATGCGACCACGCTCACCGAAGCGGGTTATGTCGGCGAGGACGTCGAGAACATCATTCTGAAGCTGCTGCAATCGGCGGACTACAACGTCGAGCGTGCGCAGCGCGGCATCGTCTATATCGACGAAGTCGACAAGATCAGCCGCAAGTCGGACAACCCGTCGATCACCCGCGACGTATCGGGCGAAGGCGTGCAGCAGGCCCTGCTGAAGATCATGGAAGGCACCATCGCTTCGGTGCCGCCGCAGGGTGGCCGCAAGCATCCGCAGCAGGAGTTCCTGCAGGTCGACACCACCAACATCCTGTTCATCTGCGGCGGCGCTTTCGCCGGCCTGGAGAAGATCATCGCGCAGCGCGGGCGCTCGGGCTCGGCAATCGGCTTCGGCGCCGACGTGCGTGGCCCGGATGAGCGTGGCGCCGGCGAGATTCTGCGCGAAGTGGAGCCGGAAGATCTGCTGAAGTTCGGCCTGATCCCCGAGTTCGTCGGCCGTCTGCCGGTCGTGGCGACCTTGGGCGATCTCGACGAGCCGGCGCTGATCAAGATCCTGACCGAACCGAAGAATGCGCTGGTGAAGCAGTACCAGCGTCTGTTCGAGATGGAAGACGTCCGCCTCGAGTTCGCCGACGATGCGCTCTCCGGCATTGCCCGCAAGGCGATCGCGCGCAAGACCGGCGCCCGTGGGCTGCGCTCGATCATGGAGGGCATCCTGCTCGAGCCGATGTTCGAGCTGCCCGGCCTCGACGGAGTAGAAGCCATGGTCATCAGCCGTGAGGTGGTGGAGGGGAACGCGCGTCCGCTCTACATCTACACCGATCGCCGTGGGGACGCCGCCGGCGCCTAGGCGCCGATCCACTGGCGCATAACCGGCTAACCGCTCGTCTCGCTTCATCGACTCGGCCTCTTCCTTGCATGGCTTCAGGGCGCTCTGCGGCGCATCGTGATGCCTGTCATGGCGCGAAACCGGCGCGTCCCTTGAA
>DASYKO010000504.1:0-1763 GCA_035995285.1 Hyphomonadaceae bacterium
TGTGTGACGCTTTCGATCAAGTCCGCTTGTCGCACCGTCGTAGCGTCAGGTCAAGCTTTGCGCCCTGTTGAACCAATGGGCTCCCTCAAGGAACACGCCGATGATTCGCCAAAAGTCGCTGGACTGGGTCGAGACCGCGCCGGAACGGTCGATGACCCTGCCGGCCCGCTATTTCTACGACGCCAAAGTGTTCGAGGCCGAGCGCGAGCGGATCTTCTATCCGGCCTGGCATTGCGTCGGCCATGCGAGCGAATTGGCCGAGCCTGGACAGTTCGTCACCTTCGACATCCTCGACCAGTCGGTGATCGTCAGCAATGACAACGGCAAGCTGCACGCCTTCTACAATGCCTGCCAGCACCGCGGAAACCGCCTGACCAAAGAACGGCGCGGCAAGACCGGCCCGGTGTTCCGCTGCGGCTATCACTCCTGGTGCTATGGCCGCGACGGCGCCTTGCGCAACGCGCCCCGCACCGAACGGCTGCCGGATTTCGACAAGAAACAGTACGGCTTGAAGCCGGTGAAGCTGGAGGTCATGAGCTCCTTCGTCTTCATCAACATGGATCCTGATGCCGCTCCGCTCGCCAGCGTCTCCGAAGGCGTCGAGGCGAAGATGGCGCAGTTCCTGCCCGATCTCGCGAACATGCAGCTCATTTCGGAAGTCGATGTGATCGTTCCTGCCAACTGGAAGATCATCATGGACAATTCGGTCGAGGGCTATCACTTCGGCCTCTCCGGTCCGGTCCATAAGGAATTGGCGGCGTTGATCGACTTCAAGCAATACGCGCTGGAAGCCCATGACAAATGGTGGACCTATATCGGCCCACCCAAGGGCAACGTCGATTCCGCGTATGGCGAGAAGCTGGCGGGCGCCACCTGGCAGACCGACTCCTTCTTCAACATCGGCATCTGGCCGAACACCACCTTTTATTCCTTCCCGTTCTCGGATCTCTGCGGAACGTTTCTCATGATCCCGCTGGAGCCGGAGAAATCGCTGCTGCGCTTCGGCTATTACGGGCCGCAGCGGGCCATGCCGGACGTCACCAAGTCCTGCATCAAATGGATGAACGAGAAGCTCGGGCCCGAGGACATCGAGCTCAACGTCACCAACCAGAAGGGATTGCGCTCCTTCGGCTACAACCAGGGCCGCTATCTGATCGACGCCGAACGCAGCAATGAGAGCGAGCATCTGGTGCACCACTTCCACAGCCTGGTGCATCGGGCGGTGCGACCGGCGCTGGTACCGTGAAGGCGTATGATTATGTGATCGTCGGCGCCGGGTCGGCGGGCTGCGTGCTCGCCGCGCGGCTGACCGAGGAAGCGGATGTGCGGGTGCTGCTGCTGGAGGCGGGGCCGGAGGCGCGGGCCTGGGAGATCGACATGCCGTCGGGGCTCGGGCGCCTTCTGGCAAATGACCGGTTCAACTGGGCCTATATCGGCGATCCGGAGCCTTATCTCGACAATCGGCGCTTGAGCCATCCGCGCGGCCGCGTGCTCGGCGGGTCCTCTTCGATCAACGGCATGATGTATGTGCGCGGCCATGCGCGCGATTACGACGGGTGGGCGCAGAGCGGCAACAAGGGTTGGCGCTATGCCGATCTGTTGCCGTACTTCAAGCGCGCCGAGCATCACCAGAACGGCGCCAGCGCCTATCACGGCGGCGAAGGGCCTTTGCGCGTGACAGCACCGAACGGGCCCTCTTCAAACCATGGGGCCGGTTCGTTGGGCCAGGCCTTCATCGCGGCGGGGCAGCAGGCGGGCTATGC
>DASYKO010000505.1:0-5817 GCA_035995285.1 Hyphomonadaceae bacterium
CGGATTTCGCGTGGCGGTTGTGCTGAATTGAGGCACGTTAACCGGAGGGGGACCGGACGTGTCCCGCAGACTGTCCTCAATCAGGGCGCGCAGCTCTCCGGGCTGCTGGATGAAGGTGAGGTCCTGCAGGTCGAGCAGGCGTTTCCGGTTGGCGAGGATTTCCGCTCGGTGTTCGGCGAGATGTTCGATCAGGTCCGGCAGGTTAACGGCGAGGTCTTCCTTCACCGCGAAGCCGACGCCGCGGGCGAGGGTTTAGTTGGAGGTTTGAGTATTTGCGGGAGCAATGGGCGGCACGGCGTAGTAGCCGCCTTCGTAGAGGCGGTTGGGGAGGAGCCAGACGGAGTTGTAGCCGGCTTCCATGAAGTCTCCGGCCCAGACGACATCGAGGCCGGAATAGATGCGGGAGAGGTCTTCCGGCGACTGGTAGCGGCCGTGGAATTCGACGTTGGGAAGGCCTTTGATACGCTCGTGGAAGTCGGGGATTTCCTTCAGCGCGGGGATGCCATGCATGACGATCCTGACCCTGGGACCCAGGGTCTTTGCGGCGTCCAGCAACAGGCTGAGGCTGCGATGGCAGCGGAGTGCGCCGACCCAGCCGATGCGGAGCGCGTCTTCCGCGGGCGGGGCGTGCAGATCGGGGCGGCGGCCATAGTCGGCGCCGGCGGCAAGGCGGTTCTCGACGAGGACGTGGCGGTACTTGCCCTTGTGGTGGATGGCGAAGTGGTTGTCGACGAAGGCTGGAGAGGACACGACAAGCCTTCTCGTGCGCGAGAGCAGTGCGCCTTCGATGCGCCTAAAGGCCAGACCGATCAGGTCTTTCCTGGTTAGCAAACGGTGAACGTCGAGCGCTTCGTAGATCACCGGGGTCTTGAGGCCGGTGTGGCGCTTGGCGAGGAATGCGGTCGCCAGCATGTCGAGATTGCGGGCGTAGATGACATCGGCCTTGGCGAGCTTTTCCCGTTCGGCGGCAGCCTGTTTCGCACCCGATAGGATCGACTTCACACGTTGGGTGTAGTTTCCGTCGAATGTCCGGCCCAGATCGACGTTTTCCCAGTCCACCGCAACGTCATCGCGGCGTCGCATCATGAAGCCAGTTACGTCCAGACCGTCGTCGCGAAAGCCCTGCACGCGGCGGCGCACGGCGGCGTCGGCGGCGTCATGTCCGAAGAAGGCGATACGCGTCATGGGCGAAATTTGTGCAAGCAGCGGGCCGGTGGGATAAGGGCCATCCTTGTTAAAGGAAGAATGGGCCATGACCCTGCAACTGCATTTACCATGCACCATTTGAGTGAAGACTTTTGCATTCGGCTCCCGGAGGAGCAGATTAACACCCACCTGATGCCCGCCTATGCGCGAGTTGGCGTCGGCATTGCTAGGGGACAGATATGCGTGGAACTCCGGTTTCGGACCGGCGGATAGCGCGCGTCCGGCATTTTTGCCGGAGAAGGAGCACTGGTTGAGGCTGCCTGAATGGCGTCTCCTCGAGGCCGCAAGAGGTCTCGCTAGCCGAGCCGGCGAAGCCATTGGCGGCGCCGCGGGCGCGCTCGTGCGCGTGTTCCAGTCCAAGGAGCCCGAAGGCGGCTCCAAACCCGTACAGGTTAGCGGTTATGTGGCGACGGTCCCCTCCGGCCGACGGGTCTATGCGGTGGGCGATATCCATGGCCGCGCCGATCTTCTGATGCATCTTCTGCAGGACCTGCGGGCTGATGCGCGTCATGGTGAATACGAGGGCAGGCCGATCCTGATTTTCCTCGGCGACTACATCGACCGCGGCTTCCAGTCGAAGGACGTCATCGACATCCTGCTCAGCAACATGCTGTCCCCCTTCGAAACATATTTCCTGAAGGGCAATCACGAGCAGGCGATGCTGCAGTTCATGGGCGATCCCGGCGTGGGACCGACCTGGGCGAAGTTCGGCGGCTCGGAAACGCTGGTGTCGTATGGGGTTCGGCCGCCGCGGATGCAGACCTCGATCGATGAGTGGCGCCAGGCCTGCGAGGACCTGCACACGGTATTACCGCCTGAGCACCTGCATTTCCTTTCGAACCTCGATCTTTCCGTAAGGATTGGGGACTATGTTTTCGTGCATGCGGGCGTTCGCCCCGGCGTGCCACTCGAGGCGCAGTCGGAGCAGGACCTGCTCTGGATCCGCGAGGACTTCCTGATGGACAAGCGTCCGCTTGGCGCCACGATCGTGCACGGCCATACGCCGGCCTCACGCCCCTACAAGGACTCACGCCGCGTCGGGCTGGATACGGGGGCCTATCTCTCGGGCAAACTGACCGCGGCCCGATTTGAGCATGACAGCGTTGAATTCATCACTACCGGCCCGCGGGTTGAAGCCGCTGCCGCGGTCACGCGTTAACGGGAGGCTGCACGTGAAAGCCCTCAATCTGATCCGGTTTGCGATTGCAGGCCTTTGCGCTGCAGCGGTTACCGCTTGCCAAAGCGCGCCGCCGCCGCCCCCGCAGCAGGCCGCCAATACGCAGACGGGCTCCGCCGACAGCTACCGGCTTGGCACAGGCGACGAGATCAGGGTTACCGTGTTCGACGAGCCGTCCTACTCCGGCTCGTTCACGGTCGACGGGCTCGGCATGATCAACATGAACCTGGTCAACCAGGTCGAGATCAGGAACCACACGCCGAAAGAGGCGGAGGCGATCGTCGAGGCCAAGTACCGCGACGCCAAGATCCTGAGAAATCCCCGCGTGACCGTCGATCTGGTGAAGGGCCGCCCGTATTACATTCTCGGCGAGATCAACAAGGCGGGCGAGTATCCGTTTACCTCGGGCCTTACGGTCATGAACGCGATCGCCGCCGCCGGCGACTTCACCTACCGCGCCGACAAGCGGAAAGTCATGGTCACCAGCGCGTCCGACAGCGTCGAGCGCGAGGTCGTGCTGACGCCGGCGACGCCCGTCCACCCGGGCGACCGAATCCGCGTCAAAGAGCGTCTGTTCTAGGGATTTCCCTACCGAAAACTGCGGCGAGCAGGCGCCCTTCTTGCACCTGCCAGAAGGGGAATCGTCTTGATCCCGCTCGCGTCCCTATTAGGAGAGCCGCTCGTGCTGGGTAGCCAGAAACAGGACCCCGTGCGCCTCCCGATGCGCCTTGCTGCTGCTCTATCCTTGGTTCTCGTTGTCGCTGCGCCCGCGGTTGCGCAGGACGCCAGCACGCTTGTATCCGACCTTCGCAAGGGCGTGCCGTGCCAGGCCTCGGCCGCCCGTGCGGCCATGGAAGCCAATATCGGCAAGGCCACTGCCATTGCCGCCGATGTCGACAAGGCGCTGACCGACATTTCCGCCAACACCTCCATCTGCAACGCTTTGCGTGATGCCGCGACCGAGATCGGCAAAGCACGGGCAGGGGGCATTGCCGGAGCTAACGCAGGGGCCGGCGCCGGCTCTTCACCATCTTCACCCACAGTACCGGATGGTCTTTCCCAGGCGTCCCGGGATGCCGTCGCCGCGGCCTTCGCCGCAGCCGAGCGCAACGTCAACAATCTCAAATTCGAGGTCGGCCCCCCGCCGCCCATCGCAGCAAAAGGAAGGAATTCAGGCCTCTGATACGGCCGCCGCCCCTCCCTTACTTAAAAGGGAAATTTGGCCTCAACCTGCGACATGGACGGACGGAACCCCCGGTCCATGTTCTGGCGAGGCCGATTGAGCGGCCCCGATCTTGCTACTCGCCCCATGCGAGCAGAGCGGCCCGAAAAAGGAAATCCCATGAAGTTCGGTTTCAAGCACCTTGCCCTGTCGAGTGTAATGGCCAGCGCCCTGGCCGCCGTGATCACCCCGGCAGCCCTCGCCCAATCCAATCCGTTCCAGGATGACCGCTATACCTCGGTCACTCAGCGCCAGCAGCCCCAGTTCGATCCCGAGCCGATACATGCGGGCGCCTTTGTGGTTGACGCCAACGCCGGGCTTGCAGCCGAACTCAACGACAACGTCTTCGCCACCGACAGCAACACGGTGTCCGACACCATTCTCCGTTTCACGCCGCAGATCGATGCACGCTCGAACTGGACCACGCACGCCCTCAACGCCGGCCTCGCGATCAACCACAACGAGCACCTGGAAGAAGATTCGGAAACCTCGACCGACTACACCGCCTATGTCGACGGCCGCATCGACGTGACACGCGTCTTCCAGTTCACGGGGCGGATCGACGCCGCGCAGCAGACCGAGCCGCGCTACGAGCCGGGCAATGACGGCCAGGAACCCACGCAGATCAACCGCACCGGCCTGACCGCCGGCGTCCAGTACCAGACCGACCGGCTGCAGCTGCGTGGTTCTGTGGGCTCCTCCAAAAACAACTACAGCACCGATCCGGTCAACCTCGTCGACCGCGACTTCGACGAGACCTTCTTCTCGGGCCGCGCGTCCTTCGCCTTCTCGCCGGACCTTGCGCTCTTCGTGCAGGGCCGCAAGTCCAAGCAGGACTACAGCGACAACAGCCGCGAGGGTGAACGCACGTCGTACGAAGTCGGCGCCACCTTCGAACTCGCAGCGCCCTTCCGCGGCGAAATCGCCGTCGGCACCGTCAACGAAGAGAAGGACAACGGCCAGGACTTCGACGGCCTCAGCCTCGATGCGAAGGTCGAGTGGTTCCCGACGGAGCTCACGACCGTCACCTTCAGCGGCGTCAGCAAGATGTTCGACCCGGGCCTGCAGCTGTCGTCCTCGGCGCTGAACACGACGTATGGCGTGCGCATCGACCATGAATTCTACCGCAACGTGCTGCTGTTCGGCGACGCGAGCTTCGGCACTTACGACTATGACGGCATCGACCGTCAGGACGATTTCTCGGATCTCGCCTTCGGCGCCGCGTGGAAACTGAACAAGCATGCGCGTCTCGAGGGCAGCTATCGCTTCCACAGCACGCAATCGGATGGCGGCGCGGCGGATCCGCTTCGCCTCGATGTCAGCCAGAATGTCTTCAGCGTCGGTGTCCGGGTTTATCCCTGAGGCCTGCCGCTACTAACGGTCCGGGACGGACGCGTAGGGTGAGTTCGGAGTAGTTACGTTGAACAAGGTGTACCCCCTGGACGTCACGACGGGTTATCCCCGTGGCGCCGCGTCTCTTCCGGCCTCTGCGCCGGAGGGCGAGGATGTCATCTCGCTTCAGCGCGTCATCCGCGCCGTGCGCCGCCGCTTCAGCCTGATGATCGCGGTGTTCCTGCTCACCTTCGCGGGCGTGGCCGTCTTCACCTTCCAGCTGAAGCCGTCCTACACCGCCACCTCGCGCGTGATCGTCGCGACGCACACGCAGGACATCGTCGACGTCTCGTCCTTCCTGTCGGGCATGCCGGCCAACGCCGCGGTGATTGACACCGAAGCCGAGATCCTGCGGGGCCGCGACCTGATCGAGAAAGTCGTGCGCCGCCTCGACCTGGTCAACAACCCGGAATTCAACTGGGCCAAGGCCGAACCGAGCGAGATGGACAAGAACGTCGGCGCGGTGAAATCCTTCATCAAGAGCCTCATCCCCTTCGGCAAGAAGAAGGCTGAAGTCGTCGAAGGCCCGGTCGTCAACACCGACGAAGCACAGCGCGCCGAACTCGACAGCGTGATCAGCGCGGTCCGCAACTCCATCTGGGTCAACCGCGTCGGCTCGACCTTCCTCATCGACATCAGCGCGTCCTCGGGCGATCCGAAGATGGCGGCCAAGCTCGCCAACACGATGGCCGACGTCTACATCAACAACCAGCGCGACCAGAAAGACAAATCCCTCCGCCAGGGCCAGGACTGGCTCGACCTGCGCGTCGCCGAACTGAAGTCCGAAGTGATGGAAAAGGAAAGCCGCGCCCAGGCGTTC
>DASYKO010000506.1:0-1967 GCA_035995285.1 Hyphomonadaceae bacterium
TGCTACGATTATTGTAGCACGGGAGCCGGTCATGTCACGTATCGCAGCGCTGCAACCGCCTTACGCCCCGGACATTCAGCAGCAATTCGACCGGATCATGCGCGGCGCCCCGCCGCTGATCCTGTTCCGCGTCATCGCCGGACATGCGCGGGCGTGGGAGAAATTCCGCGCCGGCGGCCTGCTCGATCGCGGGCCGCTGTCTCTGAGGGAACGCGAAATCGTCATCGACCGGACCTGCGCCCTGACCGGCTGCGAATATGAATGGGGCGTGCATGTCCAGGCTTTCGGCGAGGCCGCCGGCCTGACCGACGCGCAGGTCCGTGCCACGGTGCTTGAGAGCGCCGCCGCGCCGTGCTGGTCAACAGCGGAGCAGGCGCTGATCGCGGCTGTCGACGCATTGCACCACCGTGCGACGCTGGATGATGCCGAGTTCACCGCATTCTCGATGCATTACAACGATGCGCAGATCTTCGAGGTCATCCTGCTCTGCGGCTTCTATCGCACCGTGTCGTATCTCGCCAACGGGCTGGATCTGCCGCTGGAGGAGAAGGCGGCACGGTTTCCCAAGGCTGCCGCGTAAACGTCGTCATTCCGGGATGCGCCTTTTGGCGCAGACCCGGAACCATGCTCCCGGGCGTGGTTATGGATTCCGGGCTCGCGCAAGGGCGCGCCCCGGAATGACGGCGCGTATTACGCCACGCCGGCGCGCAGCAGGTCGTGCAGATGCACGATGCCGACCGGCTTCCTGGCGTCGGTCACGATCAACGCGGTGATCTTCGAGGAGTTGAGAATCTCCAGCGCTTCGCTGGCGAGCAGGTCGCGGCTGATGGTTTTCGGATTCTTCGTCATCACGTCGTCGACCAGCGCGGTCATCAGATCCGGGCGCATGTGACGGCGAAGGTCGCCATCGGTCACGATGCCGACGATATGCCCGTGCGCGTCGACGATGCCGACGCAGCCGAAGCCCTTGGACGACATCTCGACCAGCGCGTCCGACATTCGCGTGCCCAGCGGCCGCAGCGGCACCGCATCGCAGGCATGCATGAGGTCGCGGGTGTATTTCAGCATGGCGCCGAGCTTGCCGCCGGGATGTAGCACGCTGAAATCGACCGACGTAAAGCCGCGGCTCTCCAGCAGCGCGATCGCCAGCGCGTCGCCCAACGCCAGCATCATCAGCGACGAGGTGGTCGGCGCTAGATTATGAGGGCAGGCCTCGCGCGCCTTGGGCAGCGTCAGCGCGACGTCGGCAGCCGTGCTCAAGGTGGATTCGGGTTCCGCGGTCATGGCGATCAGCGCGATCCGGAAGCGCTTGGCATAGGTGATGAGGTTCTTCATTTCCGGCTGCTCGCCGGACCAGGACAGCGCTACAATGATGTCGTCGGCGGTGATCATGCCGAGATCGCCATGGCTCGCTTCGGCGGAGTGCACGAAGAAGGCGGGCGTGCCGGTGGAGGCAAAGGTGGCGGCGATCTTGCGCGCCACGTGGCCCGACTTGCCAAGGCCGGTCACGATCACGCGGCCCTTGGCTTCGCGGATCAGATCAACGGCGGCGGTGAAGGCGGGCCCGAGCGGTCCCTGAAGTGCGGCTGAGATCGCCGAGATGCCGCTGCCCTCGGCATCGAGCGTTCGCAAGGCGGATTGAACGGCGGTGTCCGCGTCGTCGGTACCGGATGATTTTGCCATCAGCGGTTTCGGTTTGGCCATGTCTGATTTCCAGGAGGGGGATCGCGCTTGTCCCCGGGCGCGCTTCATAGCATGGCGGAATCCGCGATGCGACGCAGGCGCCGGTTCCTCAACGCCTCATTAACCATAATTGTTTTAACTCCATTAACGACGTTTTCCTGGGCTGTATCCCGCGTGGTTGGAACTCGATCGGCAAGCGTATGAATTGGTTGAGGTATTTCCATCGTGGGACTGGGTCCAGTCGAGGGCCGTCGCAAGCGCGCAATGACCTTGCGTGTGCTGTT
>DASYKO010000507.1:0-3103 GCA_035995285.1 Hyphomonadaceae bacterium
AGGGCACGACCGTCGGCTTTGTCGCCAACCAGCCGATGAGCCTTGCCGGCGTGCTCGACATCGATGCATCCCGGAAAGCTGCGCGCTTCGTGCGCTTCTGCGACTGCTTCAACATCCCGATCGCGACGTTCGTCGACGTGCCGGGCTTCATGCCGGGCACCAAGCAGGAATATGGCGGCCTCATCAAGCACGGCGCCAAGCTGCTCTTCGCCTACGCCGAAGCAACTGTGCCGAAAGTCACCGTCATCACCCGCAAGGCCTATGGCGGCGCCTATGACGTGATGAGCTCGAAGCACCTGCGCGGCGACGTCAACTTTGCCTGGCCCACCGCAGAGATCGCGGTCATGGGCGCCAAGGGCGCCGTCGAGATCATCTTCCGCGCCGACGCCGGCGATCCGGAAAAGATCGAGGCGCGCACCAAGGAATACAAGGACAAGTTCGCCAACCCGTATGTGGCAGCCAACCGCGGCTATATCGACGACGTCATCATGCCCCACAACACGCGCAAGCGGATCGTGCGGGCGCTGAGGACGCTGAAGACGAAACAGCTGTCGAACCCCGCGAAGAAGCACGACAACATTCCGCTGTAGGCAGGCGCCAAATAGAGCGGGCCTACTGCGCGATCGGCAGCCAGAACCATTCGCCGGTTTGTGCTTCCTTGCCGTCGGTCACGCGCGTGGCGATGTTGTGGATGCCGCCATCGGGCGTTGCTTCAATGCTGAAGCTGCCGGTCGCGTCTGCGAACACGATCTTGCCCGGCGTGATCGACTTGATCGGGCGGAACGACCAGTTCGTCAGCCCCTTGGTCGTGTTGGCGGATTTGAGGCCGTAGACGCCCTGCTCATTGGGGCCGACCACGAAGAATTCCGCCAACCCGCCATTGGTCGCTGAAGCAACCGACCCCGAGATGAGCCCGCCGGAAATGCCTGTCCACGTCTCGTAGGATTTGACGCCACTACGCTCGACATAGCGTGTGCCGGCGAGCCAGCCGAGCGTATCGAATCCCTTGGGCGGCTGGGCTTTCGGCGCGGCCGCCTGTGTGGCCGGCGTCTGCGCGACGACAGGCGTAGCGATCGCTGCAAGCGCGAGCGCTGAGACCATGGCCCTGACAAGTATCGTCATCTCGATCCTCCCTTGGCGCGCAGGCTTTGCCGGCGCTTCTCGATGCAACCCTAGTCCTGCGTGCCGTGAAAGCGCAATGTTCCAGCGGCCCAGGGCCAACCCCATCCTTATCAAAATCTAAACCCACCTCCGCCAGCGTCCCGACAGAGCTTGGGGCGGGCCCATGAACATCGACACGGCAAGACTGGGGCAGGGCGCGCAGACTGCCATCGTAGGCCTCGTCTGCGCCATCCCCGTCATCGCGCTTGCCGTCTATCTGCGCACGCCGGACTTTCCGATGGACGATGCGTATATCGTCCAGCATTCGGTAGAGAGCCTGCGCGCGGGCGCGGACAGCCGCTTCATCGGCACGCCGCCGCTCGTCGGCGCCACGAGCCCGAGCCAGGTGCTGCTGATCACGGCGCTTTCGGTGGTTCTGCCGACGGCGTGGGCGCAGTTCATCATCTCCGGTCTTGGCGCCATTCTCTACGCGTCGGGCGCCTTCCATCTCGCCAAGCGTTTCGGCGCGAGGACATTGCCGGCCGCCGGCGTGGCGCTGCTCTCCATTCTTGCGGGCATGAGCGTCTATCATTTCTTCAACGGGCTCGAGACCGGGCTGGCCATGGCGGCGATCATGTGGTCGCTGATCCTGTTCTTCGATCCCGTGCCGCTCCGGCGCTGGCATTTCGCGCTGCTCGGCCTGCTGCCCTATATCCGGCCCGAGCTTGCAGCGCTCAGCCTCATCCTTTTCGCCCGCGCCGCGCTGCATGAGTGGACCGCGAACCGCGCCGGCTTCATCCAGTCGATGGCGATGTCTGCCGCGTGGAGCGTTGCGGGGGCTGCGCCCATCGCGTTGTTCCTGCTGGCCAGCGGCCAGCCGATCATTCCCAACACCGTCTCGGCCAAGGCGCTGTTCTTTGCCGAGGGCTGCAAGCCCCTGCTCGCCAAGGGGCAGTTCGCCGCCTCCATCCTGTTCGACGGCGTTGGCATCGTGGGCCTTGCCGCGCTGGGCTTCATCGCCGCCGTGATGTCGCGCTTCCGCTGGGTGGCCGTGGGCTTCTTCGCGGCGGTCTTTGCGGCCTACACGCTCACGCTTCCCGGCGCGCTTGCGCACAACCATCATCGCTATCTCTACATCCTCATCCCTCTCGCCATCGCCGGCTGGGCCAGCCTCACCGGCGCGCAGGACCGGCGGATGCGGCTTGGCGCATGGGCGGGTCTCGGCCTTGCGCTTGTTGTTTCCGCCGTCGGATTTGCGACTACTTGGTCGCTCTACAATCGCGGCCTCAACATTTCACGCGTCGAACTTCGTGGTGTTGCCGAATGGGTGCGGGACAATGTGCCGGAGACCGCCACCGTCCTCGTGCATGACGCGGGCTATGTCTCGGAGGTCGGCGGGCAGCCGCTTGTCGACATTGTCGGCCTCAAGACGCTCTCCAGCATCGAGGCCCACCGCGCCTTTACCTGGCCCACATGCGGCCCGGACGCCCGCGCCATCGACATGATCGCGAGCCGGGCGGGGGCGAGCTACATGGTCGTCCTCAAGGATTGGGACAATATCTTCCACTTCACCTCGGGCCTCGAGAGCCGCGGCTGGACGCTGGTCCGCGCCGATGCTGCGAGGGGCGAGACGATGTACGAGGTGTACCGCCTGACGCCGCCGAGCCAGAGCGCGAGTCTGGTGCGGTGAGCTCGGGCCTCGTTTTCAAACATCGTCGTCCGGCGTCGTAGGGCGCAGTCTCGCCTTCAGGCCGGTGATCACCGCCTGGGATGCTGTCCTCCGTCAAGGCGGAGGGCCGGGGACGCGGGTTTCCCCACGTTGATGTTGGCCACGCCATTGCTGGCGCTACCGGTAGATTGACTGACGCAGGTTGCCCGCGTCCCCGCGCATCGTTATCCGGCGGCCTCGGACAAGGGGATCCATTTCACCCCTCTGCCGTTGGTGTCGCCGCCGGCGTGCAGGCTGGGGATGTTCGGCCCCAGTCCCTGGACATGCTCCCTC
>DASYKO010000508.1:0-6888 GCA_035995285.1 Hyphomonadaceae bacterium
CAGCGAATGCAGCTCGGGCATGCCGTTGGCGCGCGGCCCCTGAAAGCGCACCACCGCCACCACATCGCGGTCGAGCTTGCCCGCCTTGAACGCCGCCGAGAACGCGGCCTGGCTTTCGAACACCGCAGCCGGCGCCTCGATACGGCGCCGGTCCGGCGGCACGGACGAGATCTTGATCACGCCGCGGCCGAGCGATCCCTTCAGCAGACGAATGCCACCCTCGACCTCGAACGGCTCGTGCACTGGCCTGAGGATCGACTTGTCGAGCGACTTCTCGGCGCCTGGCCGCCATTCAAGTTTCCCGCCATTGAGCCATGGTTCGGTCGTGTAGGCGGCCATGCCGGGCCCGGCATTGGTCATCACGTCGCCATGCAGCAGGCCGACGCTCAACAGCTCGCGCGTGAGGAAGGCCATGCCGCCTGCCGCATGGAACTGGTTTATGTCCGAGGAGCCGTTGGGATAGACGCGCGCCAGCAGGGGCGTGACGGAAGAGACATCCGCGAAATCATCCCAGTCGATGATGATCCCAGCGGCAGCCGCCATCGCGGGGATGTGCAGCGCATGGTTGGTCGATCCGCCTGTCGCCATCAGGCCGACGAGGGCGTTCACGAACGAGCGCTCGTCGATCATCACGCCGAAGGGCGTGTCGCCGGATTTCGCCAGCTCGATGCACCGCGCGGCGGCGGCGCGCAGCAGGGCCTCGCGCAGGGGCGTGCCGGGATTGATGAAGGCGGTGCCGGGCAGGTGGACGCCCATCAGCTCCATCATCATCTGGTTGGAGTTCGCGGTGCCGTAGAAGGTGCAGGTGCCTGCGGTGTGATAGCTTGCGGCTTCCGCCTCCAGCAATTGCTCGCGCGTGACCTGGCCGAGCGCGAACTGCTCGCGCACCTTGGCTTTCTCCTTGTTGTTGATGCCTGAGGGCATCGGCCCGGCAGGGGAGAACAGGATCGGGAGGTGGCCGAAGCTCAGCGCGCCGATCATCAGCCCCGGCACGATCTTGTCGCATGTGCCCAGCATAAGCGCGGCATCGAACGCATCGTGGGTGAGGGCGACGGCCGCTGAGAGCGCGATCACGTCGCGGGAGAAGAGAGACAGCTCCATGCCGGGGCGGCCCTGCGTGACGCCATCGCACATGGCGGGCGTGCCGCCCGCGACCTGCGCCGCGCCGCCGGATTTCCTTGCGGCGTCCTTGATGATGGCGGGGTATTCGCCGAACGGCTCGTGCGCCGAGAGCATGTCGTTGTAGCTGGTGACGATGCCGATGTTCGGCGCGCGCCCGCGGATGGTGAGCTTGTCGCCGAGAGGGGACGCAGCGAAGGCGTGAGCGAGGTTGCCGCAGGAAAGATGCTGCCGCCCCGGCCCGGCCTTCCGCGCGTCATCGATGCGCTTGAGGTAGGCCTGCCGAGAGGGGCGGCTCTTCTCGATGATGCGGTCGGTGACTTCGGCGATCTTGGGATGGAGCTTGGGCATTTTCGGCTCACTCGGTTGCCTGAGGGCGATATGGTAAGTCTGGCCGCGACGGGAAATAGCTACGGCACGCCTTTGAGTTGCTTTCTGCCCTGTGTCGGAAGGATTAGAAAGAGAAACACAAAGGCACGAAGGGTTGCACGAAGGCACTAAGGGGTTCGTGCGCTTGGCTTGGGGGAGAGGATGCAGCAGGAATACGAAAGGCTGCCGCGTGAGGCAGAGCGCATCGCCACGGCGGTGGTCGACGCTGCTTATAGCGTCCATCGCACGCTCGGGCCCGGATTGCTTGAGTCGGTCTACGAAATCTGCCTGGCGCATGAGCTTGAGAAGCGCGGACATCGCGTGCTTAAGCAGACGCCGCTTCCGGTGGTGTACGACACGGTGAAGCTAGAGGCTGGCTATCGCATCGACCTCATCGTCGACGATCTCGTGGTTGTTGAAGTAAAATCGGTCGATGGGATCGCTCCGGTGCACGAGGCGCAGCTGCTCACTTACCTGCGCCTGTCGAACCGTCGCCTCGGCTTTCTGATCAATTTCAACGTGGCCCTGCTGAAGCAAGGCATCAAACGAATGGTGCTGTGAAGGGGAACTTAGTGTCCTTCGTGCGACCTTAGTGCCTTCGTGTTTAGGCTTCTGGTTCGGCATCTGCAGGAAGAAAGATTCCAACACGAAGGCACTAAGGAGGGCACGAAGACTCTAAGAAGAGCTCAGCCAATCCAGCATCGCGCCGTTCATGTCGTTCGGGTAGGTGTGGCTTAGGTCCGCGATCTCTCGATACACGACGGCGGCTCCGGCAGCCTGGAAGTACTGCTCGGCCTCCCGCGCCATGGTCACCTGGAACATCCAGTCTTCGAGGCCGTGGATGATGTGGATGGGGAGGCCTTTGAGGCGGTCTGCATCCGCCATCTGGATCAGCATGGGGTGGAAGGCTGCTGCTACTGGGGCGAGGTGGGTGAAGGGGGAGGAGGGGTCCAGGCCGGAGATGTAGGTGAAGGTGCCGCCGTCGCTCATGCCGGTGAGCATCATGCGGTTGGGGTCGATGTTCCATTTCCCGTGGATGAAATCGAGGATGGCGGAGAGGTGAGGGGAATCGTGGTCCTCGCCCTGGATGGCCCAGGTCTGGCCGAGCGAGGTCGGCGCCACGACGATCGCGCCGCGGCTTCTTGCGTCGCGTAGCCAGCTCCAGAGGAAATAGCGGCCGCGGCCGGAGCCGCCGTGCAGAGCCATCACGAGCGGGTGCGCCTCGTCAGGCGAATAGGTCTCGGGCACGTAGGCGTAGACGGTCTGGCGCGCATCGGGATCATCGCCGAAGCGGATGATGCCGGTCTGGCCATTTGCTTCGTTGCCGCGAGCGTCGAGGAATTTCTGTTGCAGCGTCTCGTTCTTGCGGCCGACGGCGTCGAGGAAGAAGCGGTTCACTGGCGGGAGGACGGCGGCGAGGGGGTAGAGCGCTTCCATCGCCTTCGGGATGTGGCGCATGGCGCGGAAGATCTCGCCGACCGAGCCGGGGTCGTGCGCGGATGCGCGCAGGCCGTCGAAGGCTTTGAGGGCGTTGTCGGCGGAGAGATCGAGTTGGGCGCCGAGAGCGGCATAGGCTTCGGGCCATGGTTCGGCTGTGCGCGCCTCGCGCAGCGCCGCGTCTGGTGCGCCGAGCGACTCCAGCATGTTGGCGAGTTCAGGCGGATTGAGATAGCGCCCGATTAGCTGCAGCGTCTCGAGCGTGCGCAGGAGCGGGGGGAGAATTCTCTGAATTTTTTCGAGTGCTGGATCGGCCATCACGATCCCCTTCGTGTCTTTGTGTGACCTTCGTGCCTTTGTGTTTGAGTCTTTAAGTCGGTGGGCGTGGACGGAAGGTCAGTGGGCGCGGATGGAAAGTTTTCAACACGAAGAAGGAAGACACGAAGACACGAAGAAGAAAGTCACGGCGCCCAGAAGGCGTGGACGGGGACTTTCTTCTGCAGGAGGAGCTCACGGATCGGGGACGCACCCTTTCCCTCCTTAGCTTCGTTGAAGACGTTGAGTTTGTCCTGGCCCATGAAGAGCAGGATGATCCGCCGCGAGGTGAGGATGCCGGGGATTGTCAGCGTCATCCGTTCGGGGGCGCCTGCCGCGCCGGGGGCGTGGATGCCGGCGATCTTGCGCGTGGCCGTCGGATCAACTGCCGCGTCATAGCCTTCGGCGCCGGGGATCAGCGAGGCGATGTGGCCGTCGGGGCCCATGCCGAGCAGCACGATGTCGAACGGCATGATCGGGGCGATGCGCTTTTCGGCGGTGGCGGCGCCGCCCGAGGCCTTGGCGTGGTTGGTCTTGAAGCCAAGGAAGTTCGCGGCCGACGCGCGGCGCTTCAGGAAGAGATCGCGGATCAGCCATTCATTGCTGGCGGGATCTTCGGGCGAGACCCAGCGCTCGTCGGTGAGCGTGGCTGTGACCTTCTCCCACTTCAGCGGGAGATTGGAGAGCGCCTCGTAGAGCGGGCCCGGCGTGGTGCCGCCGGCGAGCGCCAGCGAGACCTTGCGGCGCTTGGCGATGATGTCGGCGATGCGCTCGGACATGTCGAGCGTAAGGCCGGCGAACAGCTTCTTGCGGTCCGGGAAGGTGGATTCTTCGTGACTCATTCGTACCAACTATGGCCGTTTCGTTCCGTAAGGGCGAACGCTCCCGCCGGTCCCCAGCTTCCGGCCTGATAGGGGGCGGGCTTCATTCCTGTGCGCGCCCAGCCTTCAATGATGCGGTCGATCCAGAGCCACGCGGCCTCAGCTTCGTCGCGGCGGACGAAGAGCGTGGAGTTGTCGCTGATGGCTTCCAGTAGCAGGCGCTCGTACGCGATGCGGCGGCGCTTCTCGCCCTTGAAGGCGTCGAGGAGGGAGAGGTTGAGCGTGAGGGGCTGGAGGTCGTAGCCGCCCTGCGTGAGCGAGGGCGTCTTGTTCATGATGGTGAGGGCGATGGATTCTTCGGGCTGCAACGTGATCGTGAGCCGGTTGGCCATCAGGGCGTTGCCGTTGAAGATCGAGTGCGGCACGTCCTTGAACTGGATGGTGATCTGGGATTCGCGGTTGGGCAGTCGCTTGCCGGTGCGCAGGTAGAAGGGCACGCCCGCCCAGCGCCAGTTGTCGACATGCGCGCAGAGGGCGACGAAGGTTTCGGTGTCCGACGGCTTGCCGCCTTCTTCTTCCAGATAGCCGGGCACGGATTTTCCATCCGCGACGCCGCGCGTGTACTGGCCGCGCACGGTCTTCTGGGTGAGCTCGCTGTCGCGGATCGGGCGCAGGCTCCGCAGCACCTTCACTTTTTCCCCGCGCACGGATTCCGGGCGCAGGTTGGAGGGCGGCTCCATGGCGATCAGGCAGAGCAACTGGAGCATATGGTTCTGCACCATGTCGCGCGTCGCGCCGTACTCGTTGTAGTAGGCAAACCGCCCCTCGACGCCGAGCGTTTCGGCGACGGTGATCTGGACGTGGTCGATGGCGTGGCGGTTCCAGAGCGGCTCGAACAGCGCGTTTGCAAACCGGAGAGCAATGAGATTCTGAACCGTCTCCTTGCCGAGATAGTGGTCGATGCGGAAGGTGCGTTGTTCGCTGAAGTGCTGGGCGATCGCCTCGTTGATCTGCTCGCAGGTGACCCGGCTCTTGCCGATCGGCTTTTCCACGATGATGCGGTTGGGCTCGTCGGACAGCTCCTCCGCCGCGAGGCCCTGCACGATGGGGGTGTAGAGGGCGGGGGAGGTGGAGAGGTAGTAGATCGCCTCCCCGGCGCCGGAGATCTTCTGGCGGAGCGCGGCATAGCTGGCCGGGTCCGTCGCATCCCCGCCGACATAGGAGAGGCGCTTGGCGAAGGAGGCCCAGGCTTCAGCCGAGAAGAATGCCCCGGCCCGGTCTTTCACCGCGGCCTGGACCTCGTTGCGGAATTCCTCGTCGGTGTGCTTCGACCTTGCTGCGCCGACGATTTTCAGGGCGGGGGGCAATAACCCGTCCATGTCGAGGAAATACAGGGACGGAAACAGCATCCGCCGGGCGAGATCGCCTGTCGCACCGAAGATCACGAAGGCGCCGGGAGAGGTCATGAAGCGACCTCAGGGCAGGGGCCCATATCCGGTCAAGCGGAATTGCGCGAACAACCGCAACAATACACCGGATGCTTGCATGACGCCGGCCCTAACTCGCCGAAACCCTTCGGTTTTCGCTTGCATGTTGGAAGCATTTCGGCATTTTCCCCGCTGCCGCCGGGGGGAGGCAGTGCTAAACTCTCAGCGGGAGGCGGGTGTAGCTCAATGGCAGAGCAGAAGCTTCCCAAGCTTACGACGAGGGTTCGATTCCCTTCACCCGCTCCAGTATCCCCGGCCCCGTATTTCCAGCCTCGGCAGTGTTTGCATGACGGCGTCAAGTTCGGGTAGGACATTTCTTAGTCAAAACAGCTCGCCTGGCGCCGGCTGGCTGGACAGGTTGCTGTCCTGAACCATCTCCCGGGCAGAAGAACTTGAAACCCAACAGTATCATCAGAGGGTAAGCCACACGAACACGTGAGTCTTCAGAATCAGCCTTCAGTAATATTTCCTGCTTGCTAATGGCTCTTACCCGCACTCGCATCGTGGGTTCATACGGGACGAAGCGAGGAACTTCCCAATGTTGAAGCTCCAAGAATCCAAGATCCCAGGGGACTTTATCCGTATGGACGCTAGTGCTGTTGCGCGGCTGCTTGAGCAGACCGCGCGTGCCGTTTACGAAAGCCGTGGACCCAAGGCGATTCACGCAGGCCAGTGGGCCGTGCTCCGTTATCTCGCCAGGGCCAGCCGTCAGGCGCGCACCGTTGGGGGTGTCGCGACTTACCTTGGCGTCACGCATGCGCCTGCCTCGCGCGCGGTTGCCGCCCTCGCCCGCAAGAACCTCGTGACCGTCAAGGCTGACGCAGACGACCGCCGCGTGCGCCGCATCGATCTGACCGCGTCGGGAAAATCTCTCCTGGACCATGATCCGGTCCACCGCCTCACCGCGGCGATCGAAGCTCTATCCGCCAGCCAGCAAAAAGAACTCGCCGCTGCGCTCGAGAGCCTCTACGGGCGGCTCGCCAAGGTATAGCCTTCCGATATGGCGGAAGCGCAGATCCAGTATTCCACGGACAAGGCGACGGCCTACCGCGAACTCGCGGTAGAGGTAGCCAGCGTCGTGAAGGGCGAGACCTCGCGCACCGCCCGCTACGCCACCACGGTCTCGCTGCTGGTCTCGGCCTTCGGCGGCCGCTTCTTCTGGTGCGGCTTCTACGAGGTCGATCCCTTGAAGGGACACGAACTCGTCGTCGGCCCCTACCAGGGTACGCTCGGCTGCATGCGCATCGCGTTCGGAAAAGGTGTATGCGGGGCGGCAGCCGCGAAGCGCGAGACCATCATCGTGCCCGACGTCCACGCCTTCCCCGGCCACATCGCCTGCG